>JAEUUR010000230.1 GCA_016787465.1 Saprospiraceae bacterium
GTGCAGTACCTGCGTAATGTTGTATTTGAGCAAGTTCATACTCCTGACGTATTCTTTGTCAGTTGGGTCATAAAAACCCCGGACTACATTGTCCTGTAACTGATTGAACTGTGCTTTCATTAAAATCAGGTCGCTGCGAAGATTGATTTGGGCTTTCACATCAAACTTGAGCATTTCATCAATGGCCTGACCAGCTTTGTTTTCGAGGATCAGGCCTTCGATGACCCTTGTTAATACACTTAAGGCGTTTTCCATAATCAGATTAGGATTTGTCCGCCGAAAGGTATAAAACTCTATCGCAATACGGTAATACTGCCTTCAAAAGGAACTTCTTCACCATCAATGAAGCCAACCTTGGCATACCAGGTGAATACGCCAAACATTTTATCGCCTTTGTATGTTCCGTCCCAGCCGAAATTCGGTTCGTTCAGCGGGAAGTCGCGGTTTTCATAAATCAGGCTGCCCCAGCGGTCGTAAATTCGAAGCAGGTTGATTTGGGATGCTGCCGGGCCTGCATAGCCGGTGAAAAAGTCGTTACCGTATTGCGTAGCGCCTTCGGGTTTGAAAATATTCGGGAAATAAACGGGTCGGTCTTTACGTACGCGAATGATGACGGTGTCGAATGCTTCGCATTGGTCTTCATCCACGATACGTACGATGTACACCTGGTCATTCACTGCGGTTACGGTGGGTTCCGGGTCGGTTTCATCGCTCAGATTGGTACTGGGTGTCCACAGGAAATCAACCGGCCGGCCGCCTGGATAGGTGTATGTTTCCAGGTCGACGGTGAAGCCCAGGCTTACGAGGGTATCGGCAGGTTCTGCAATCACCTGCAAGGCTGGGGGTTGCAGAATAGAGGCAAACACCGAATCGCGGCAACCGCCTGCATCTTCAATTTGAACCCAATAGTCGCCCGCTGGAAGGCCTGTCAACACATCGGAATCTACAAAGGTTTCGCCATCGGTACTGAATTGGTAGGGCACTCGCCCTCCGATGCCTTGCACACTGATTTGCCCTTCGGGTATGCCGTTGCAGCGCAGATCCACCGTGCCCAACAATGCGATGCCAATATCTTCCGGGTCTTCCAATGCAAGACTTCCGACGGTGGTGCAGTTATTGGCGTCGGTGAGGGTTACCTGATACTGACCGGGGCCGAGATCGCTTACCAAGGCGGTGGTGGCGCCATTCGACCAGGTGTAGGTATAATCGCGGACTCCGCCGAAAGGTGTCACTTCCGCCATGCCGTCGTTGGCGCCGTTGCATGTGATCAGAATGGTATCAATAGCAAGTGTAAGCAGCTCATTATCGGTAACGTTTACGGTAAATGTACCCTTACAGAGCACATTGTCGATGGCTTGAATGGTGTAAGTGCCAGCCGCAAATCCGCCTTGCGAGTTGCTAAAAATAAAACCTGTGCCCCAATTGAATTGCACGGGGTCTTTGCCATTGGTTACGTTGAGCGTGATTACCCCATTTTGATCGCCAAAGCACAAAGGCGATGTGACCAACGGATCCGCTGTCAGAATGCGCTCATGGACATCGATGGAAAAATCACTTTCACAATTGTTCGAATCGCGAATAACGAGGGTATAAACGCCTACTCCGAGGTTGTTGAGGCTGTTGTTGCTGCTGAAAGGTCCACCATTCCAACTGAATTGATAGGGTGGCGTTCCGCTGGTGATATTGTTGATAGTAACGGCGCCGTTGGCGGTGCCGTTACAATCTGGATAAGCAACCAGGGTGTCAATTTCAACATCCGGGTAAATGAGCACATTTTCAATATCAGTCACTTTACATCCGAGGTCGGTTTCGAGGGTCAACACTACGGGGTGGTTTCCGGGGGTGTTGAACTGCACGTTGTGAGGGCCGGGGCCGGTAGCGGTTTGTGGCACCGCATCTGCACCAAAACTCCATTTCCATGCTTCAATTTGGCCAAGAGGGAAGGTGGACGCATCTACAACGGAAACTGGAATGCCGAGGCATACGGCTTCCGGGATGGTATTGAAATCGGCTTTAGGTCCGAGAAAGGTGCCGGTGCCGCCGAATTCAACAGAAAAACCGTTGCCGGTTTCCGAAAAGTTGTTCACGACGAGGGCATAGGTTTCGCCGGAAACCATATCGAGCGGGCGAAGCCAGGCATCGTCGCCGGCTTCACTACAGCCGGCATCTTCGCTGATATCGGGGTCGCCCGCGCGCAAACCGGTTGGGCCAAGACAGGGGCTGGGGTAGGGTGGCCCTTCGCCAGAAGCCATGCAGCGGAGTAATTGTTTGTTGTTGCAATTGCCGATGCCATTGGGTAAGCGGTACACGACAAAATCGAGGTCGTCAGGCAGGTTGTTCGGGCTAAGAGTAAATTCCAGGGTGCCAGATTGATCGCAAGTCCATACAAACCAGGTAGAGTTGGATTCGTTGATGCCGGGTACGCCGTTTTCGAAACATTGGGCGTCTTCCATTTCCAGGTTGTTGGCGCCTGCGCCGGTTACATTTTGAACGACGAATGGTGATTTATCGCATAAAATAGAAGCATCGGGGCAGTCTGAAGTTGGCTCAACGGGCGGGTTGTAATTGTTGATGCATAATTGGAAAGTACCTTCGTTGCCGGCAGCGCCTTGTACCCGGATTAGGTAGGTTGAGCCAACAAACAAGCCTCCTTGGTATCCCTCGGCGATATTGGTGCCCAATCCTTGCTGGCATTCCAATTGGTTGATGACGCCGCCGCAGGTTCCAAAATAGAGCGCCATTTGCGGGCCGATCAAGGTGCCGCCAGGCGCGGTTGCTGTAGCGCCGCGTACGGTGATGGTTACGTCGGTGGCCAAAGCAGTAAAAGCAAACCAAACATCGTTTTGAGTTGCGCCAAAACAACTGGCGGGGCCATAGGTGGACGGCGTGGCGTTGACATTGGTGAATGCGCCGATCGGGCTGCAATAGCTGGTGACGTCACCCAAAAAGATAGGGGTGTCGCATTCATCATTGGAAGGTTGTGCAAATGCATACACACAACCCAGAAAGAACATTAGCGTAAGTAATTTTTGTTTATTCATGGCATGCTTTCAGGTTAAATGCTGGTGTAATAACGAATGCCGGGCGGTGTTTGATTAGAATATTTCAATTTTAGCACTAAAAAGCCGAAAATCAAAAAAGGTTGATGCAATTGAGACCGGCGGGGCTGCTTGTGTGAGTGTCTTGATGCGACAAATCAGTTAATCGCTTCCAAAAATTCACTGATGATCATGGCTGTTGCGCCCCAAACTGCTTTTTCATCCACCAAATAACAAGGAACATCGTTCAACAGAGCGCCGGTACCCACCACCAATTCTTTTGTGGTTTTGTTTTGCGGTTGTTGAAAATGTTTGACCGATGGGGTGTAAATGGCATCCACTTCGCCCGGCTGTGCATTAAAATCACTTGCATCATGCAACACACCGACAAAAGGATGAACGACGAAATTGCTCACCGGAATATACAATTGGGTCAGCCTGCCGATAATTTCCACCTGATTTTTCGAAATTCCAACTTCTTCTTCTGCTTCACGAAGTGCGGTTTCGCTGAGTGCGCCGTCATTTTTTTCATGCCTTCCGCCGGGAAAACTCACTTGCCCGCTGTGCCGGTCGCGCGGGTTTTGGGTGCGTTGTATCAAGACGGTGTGCCAGTCGGACTCTTTTTGCCAGAGCATCATCAGAACGCATGCTGTTTTTGCGTCGGCAGGTGGGTCAGGGTTGAGTTTTAATTGTTCTGCACGCCAGGCAAAGGTCATTTTTAATTGCGCCTCGATGCCTGGTAGCGGGCGCTCCAATCTTTCGCGGACATGGTTTATAAAAGTATTGTTTCCCATCATTGATCTATGCAAATATCAACATCCAAAGGTGAAAATGGATGAAAAAGCAACGTTAAAAAAGGGTTATTGTTTGATGGTCTGTTTAAAACGATCATATCAAACCT
>JAEUUR010000244.1 GCA_016787465.1 Saprospiraceae bacterium
CAAAATGCACGGGTTAGCGATCGTTTCGTGGAAGATGGATCGTATTTCAGGTTAAAAACCTTGCAATTAGGATACAATTTGCCCAAAAAATGGCTCTCCAAAATGCGGTTCGAAAAAATGAAACTTTATGTTACCGGCCAAAACCTGATTACAATTACAAAGTATTCAGGCCTCGACCCCGAAATCGGGAATATCGGAGGAAGCCTTGAAATTGGTATCGACCGCGGTTTTTACCCGCAAGCCCGCACGGTGCTGGGTGGAATTAGTTTGTCGTTTTAAATTCAGAACAATGAAAAAATACATTTTATTGCTCGTTTTTAGCGCAGGCCTGGGTGCTTGCCAAAAAGAATTTTTAGAAAAAAAGCCCATCGTCGGGGTTACAGAGGAAAATTTTTACAGGACAGAAGCGGATGCGATTGCGGCTGTGAATGCGGCCTATGCCACCTTGCAGTTCCAGATTTCACCCGCCGGTCATTTTCGTTGGTTTTGGGGCGATATCATGTCGGACGACGCAGTGAAAGGGGGCTCCGGCGACAACGATGTAAACGCTTTGCTTCAACTGGAAACTTTCCAGGGGCCCACCAATACAGATTTGCTGGAGTCGGAATGGAGCGCCGACTACGAAGGTATCTACCGGGCGAATGTGGTGTTGGAAAAAGTACCGCCCATCGAAATGGATGGGAAACTAAAAGCTAGAATATTGGCAGAAGCCCGATTCATCCGCGCCTGGAACTTCTACAACCTGGTTGTGCTTTTCGGCGGCGTGCCACTTGCCGACCATGTGCTGGCGCCTTCCGAATACAATATGCCCCGTGCAAGCGCAGATGAAGTGTGGGATTTAATAGAAAACGATCTCAAACTTGCGAGCGCTGATCTTTGGCTGCGGAGCGCCTATCCGGATTCGGATCTAGGGCGAATCACAAAAGGTGCGGCACAATCGCTGTTGGTAAAAACTTATTTGTGGCGCAAAAAATGGCAGGATGCCAAAACAACAGCAGCTGAAATCATTGCCTCCAATGAATACAGCCTTACGCCCAATTATGCCGACATCTTCGCGCTGTATGGCGAGAACAACGAAGAATCGGTGTTCGAAATCCAGTACATGAACGCATCTGGCGGAAACTGGGGGAAAAACAATGCGAACGAAGGCAGTTTTACCAATGTTTTCCAACGTGCCCGCGGCCAGTTTGCTGGTTATGGTTTCAATATCCCTACGCAGAATTTTGTGGATGAATTTTTTAAAGAAGGGTTCGAAGATCCGCGGTTGAAATCCACCGTTTTTCGTGTAGGAGATGCCATGGGAGATCGGGGAATTTTTACCCTGGCAGCCACAGGCGATATGCCCCATATTTATTACCCCAAAAAATATTTCAATAGTAAAAGTGAAGATGCGCCTTTCGGTGATCCGAATCCGAATGGAGGCTCCAATGATCGGGTGATCAGGTATGCGGATGTTTTGCTGATGTTTGCAGAAGCAGCCTACCAAAGCGGCGATGAACCTGCTGCCAGAGACGCACTCAACCAGGTGCGCTCACGGGTAGGCATCCCCAATATTTCAGCTGCCGGGCCGGCATTGCTGGACGCAATTTACCGCGAACGCCGCATCGAACTGGGTTTGGAAGCCCACCGTTTTTTTGACCTTGTCCGAACCGGCCAGGCAGCTCAGGCGTTAGGTAGCCTTGGGTTTAAAACCGGAACCAACGAACTGTTTCCCATCCCGCAATCGCAAATTTTAGCCACAGGTGGCGTATTAACTCAAAACCCCGGTTATTAATTTCAACTTGAACATCATGAAAAAATTAAACCTGTTCATCTTGCTGACCGGCATGTTGTGGTTCGGTTGCCAGCCTGATCGTGACGATGAAAACAAGCTGCCCGCAGCGCCTGCCGCACCGGAATTCAGCGTAGAAATGATTCCTGGCGATTCCAACAGGGTGGTTGTTACCGATCAATCAACCGGAAATTTTCAACGTTTGTGGAGTTTGCCGGGAGGCACGCCTAAATCATCGGTCAAAGTAACCGATACCGTTTTTTACGATAAAAAAGGAGATTATGTCATTACCCTGTTTGTTTCTAAATCAGACGGTAGCGGCACGCCTTCAGCAACCAAAAATGTCACAATTCTCACAGACGCTCCATTGACCTGTACTCCCAAAATGGCACTACTCACCGGCGATTGCAACCCGGCAGGAAAATGCTGGACGCTCTCGCATGAAGCCGGCGCTGTAAAAGTAGGGCCGACTTACGACGACTACTCCTGGTACACTTCGCCGGAAAACGGCTTGCAAAATGAACAATACGACGATGGATTTTGCTTTACCTTTGAAAACCTGGTGTTTCAAAACCGCAATAACACAGCGTCTGTTAACCCGTGGAACGGATACCAGGCGGAAGCTTACGACCCTGGTGTTGGTGATTTTGTATTCCTGGAGGGTACCGGAATTCTTGGTCGCGACCAAATTCTGTTACCCGATAACCAATGGATGGGCGTATGGGATTGCGATAACCTGCTTGACGTAGTCAAACTAACAGCGGATGAACTGATTGTCAGAGGTCGGCAACGCGCTCAAAATGGAACGCCGCTTACCCAGGGCTGGTTTGAACTTCGTTTTGTACCGCAATAGTTGAAAAATGGAAATATTGTCGAAAATTCGGATACTGCCGACAATTTTTGCCTGTTTAGGAATCCTTTTCCTATCCGGGAATTGTCAGGTTGGAAAACACGCCGGGCATCGTTTCAGTCGCCTTGTCTGGTCGGATGAATTTAATGGAAGCGGGTTGCCCGATTCCACCAAATGGGGATACGATCTTGGCGACGGATGCCCGAATATTTGCGGATGGGGTAACAATGAAAAGCAATACTATTCGAAAAACAGGCTTGAAAACTCAAGGGTGGAAAACGGGTTTTTAGTTATTGAAGCGCATCGGGAATCCATTGGAAGCCGCAACTTTTCTTCTGCCCGAATGGTTACTAAAAACAAAGGAGACTGGCGTTACGGGCGTATTGAAGTGCGTGCAAAATTGCCGCATGGGAAGGGCATCTGGCCGGCTATTTGGATGCTCCCAACAAGCTGGGAATACGGAGGCTGGCCACGCAGCGGCGAAATTGATATCATGGAATTTGTTGGGTACAACCCCGATACGGTATTCGCCACCGTACATACTGAATTTTATAACCATGTAAAAGGCACCCAAAAATCGCTGGGTATTTATTCTGAAACCCTGAATTCTGAGTTTCATGTATACGCCATTGAATGGGATGCCAAAAAGATCGATTTTTACTTCGACCAAACCAAGTTTTCCACCTTTAAAAACCTCGGAGAAGGGGTAAATGGATGGCCTTTCGACCAAAAATTTCACCTCATCCTAAATATTGCTGTGGGTGGAAACTGGGGTGGTAAAATGGGCATCGATGAGTCGATCTTCCCTCAAAAGATGTTGGTGGATTATGTTCGAATTTACCAATAAAACCATTCACGTAAACTTCCCCAGCAGGGATAACTATAAAAAACATGAAGAATTCGCTTTTGCTTAAATTGTTCGTTTTCGGAACCCTTCTCCTTTGTGCGACCCTTGCAGGCTGTATCAAAGAAGATGATGGCGCGCCCGAAGAGCGCAACCTCCCGACGATTCAAATCAACGATTTTTCAATTTCAGAAGATGATACGGATCAAACCATCGCTTTTGAGGTTGCGCTCAGCGGCAATAACCCAACGAACGCTGTGGTGAAATTTGCAGCCGTTTCCGGAACCGCCGTATCGCCTGATGACTATGAAATTCTAACCACCGGCCAACTTGTGTTTACCCCAGGCCAAACATCCAAGGTGATCGAGATCAAAATCAAAGGCGACGAGGTAAAAGAACCTTCCGAGTCTTTTCAATTGAAATTGTATAACCCGCTCAATGTCAAACTGGTATCCGATGTAGCTGTGATCACCATTGCCGACGATGATGACAATACGGCCGGATTGGTTATTCCTACCGGCGGGTACACTTCTCCTGCCAGTTACCCAGGTTATAATTTGGTGTGGTCGGATGAATTCGATGGAACTGCCTTGAATCCGGATTTCTGGACCTTTGAAACCGGCGGCGGCGGCTGGGGGAACAATGAATTGCAATACTACCGTGAAGACAATAATACCACGCTGCAGAACGGCAACCTGATCATCACAGCGAAAAAACAAAAGTTCGCTTCCAACGACTACACTTCGTCCAGGATC
>JAEUUR010000254.1 GCA_016787465.1 Saprospiraceae bacterium
TTTGATCCGGGGCGTTTGTTATGGATATCCTGGAGAAACGCCTATGTACAAATTTGGCTGGCGCGGCGAACACGTTGATACCCTGGAATACGTTTACTTTGAAAAAAACAGCAACGGAGAGAATACCGGAAAGATCCTCGTTTCAAAATATCCTCCCGATGCCGACATTCGACAAAAAGTGAAACGCCTGAATGCAGTTCCCAATGAATATAAAACGATCGAAGGCTATGACTGGTTTACAGGTGCCGGATATGAATAAATTGACCTACTTCTGCACGGTGATGTTGTTTTTGTCCACGACAGCATTATTCGGCCAAACCTTTTCTGGCTTTCAAACTGACAAGAAACCTGGATATCATTGCCATCTGCAAATCAACCAGGACAGTACTATACGTTTTATATATTTCATAAATAACAACTGGGTGTATGGCGAGTATGCAGGAACTATCACAAAAACCAACGCTAAACTCGATCTGTATAGGATCAACGCCACCATGACGTTCGGGCAATTTATAATGAAAGCATATCAAAAAGACACATTGTACATCTCGATGGACTCCGAGATTGCTACGCAACTCGACAAAATTCAAATTGAATATGCCGATAAAAAGACCCGTAAACTATTCCAGGGCTACGATCACATAGGTAAGCCAATCAGCCTGATCAAAATGCCGGTTGACAAAAAGCTGTTCAACGCAAAAAAAGGAACCGATTATGTGACCATCACGATTAACCGCAAAAATTTCCTGACTGACAAGTTCCTCTCGTTCAATATCGATTATGGATCAGCATCATCATTTACAAGCGGTAAGAAAATTGAATTTTACGCAGTAATCAAAGGTGATCAACTTTGGACGGTAGGCACTCCTCCTCTGCAAACCGGGCATTTCAAACTTAAAAGAACAAAAGGGATATGACCGTCTCTACCACCGTCGCTACCACGTATAATTGCTCTCTGGAACGTGCATTCAAAACCCCCATGCTCTGCGATGTGTCCAAGGTGCATACCGGACTCGGCCTGATGCCGAAGGTAACCCATTGCACCGACGATGAAACCTGGGGGCACGTAGGGGGGAGCAAAAAGGTGTTCGTCGCCCAATCACTCACCCAAAAAGGAGGGTTCGCCTCGGTAGATACCGTGCTCGAACGCATCGAAAACGAGTATTGGAAAATCGAAGTCAGCGATTTTCAAGCCTGGATGCTGGGCTTCACCAAATTCACCGGGGAATGGCGTACCACCGAACTCGAACCAAACAAGATCCTGATCACCTACACCTATACCCTACATGCTTCAATGCCCCTGTTATTCCCCTTCAACTGGTTGTTTACCAAACTTTTCTGGAAAAGGTACATGAAACAAGTGCTGGAGAACATCCGACAGATGATCATCCGTGAAGAACCCTATTTGTATGATTGATTCGATTATTCGATTATTCGATTATTCGATTGATCCGATTGATTCGAATATAGAATATAAAAAAGTCTGTTCAATCCCCTAATCCGGCCAATCCGCGATTCAAGCCCCGTTATTCGATTATTCGAATCAGTTTTCCGGCGCCAGGCTCCATTTTTCCGGTGAACGCCAGAGTGCGGAAAGCAGTAGTTCACGCATAAAGAAGAATTCTTTCGGCATACGGTCGTACGCTTTGGCGAACAGTTCTTCATGCCCGAGCAATTCCTGTTTCCAGATTTCCCGATCGATGTGCATGATATCGTTGAATGCATCTCTGGTGAAATCCTCCATGCCGTTCCAATCCATATCGCGGTATCGCGGGCGCCAGCCGATGGGGCATTCTACAGCGCCGGCGCGGCCTTTGCTGCGTTGAACGATCCATTTCAACACGCGCATATTCTGGCCGTAGCCGGGCCATGCGAAATCGCCATTGGCGTCTTTGCGGAACCAATTCACACCAAAGATGCGCGGCGCATTGGGCAGGTCGCGACCGAATTGAAGCCAGTGGTTGAAGTAATCGCCCATGTGGTAGCCGAGGAATGGCAGCATGGCAAATGGGTCGCGGCGCACTTTACCCAGTTCGCCGAAAGCAGCGGCGGTCATTTCACTGCCCATGGTGGCGGCCAGGTACACGCCAAAGTTCCAGTTAAACGATTGATACACCAGCGGCACAGCAGTGCTGCGCCGACCGCCGAAAATAAAGGCTGTGATTGGCACGCCATCGGGGTTGTTCCAGTCGGCATCGATTACCGGATTTTGGTAGGCGGGTGCTGTAAAACGTGCGTTGGGGTGTGCCACCGGTTTTCCGCTTTCCTTGTCCCAGGGCAGGCCGTTCCAGCCGATAATGCCTTGAGGCACTTCCTTGCTCATCCCTTCCCACCATACATCGCCGTCGGGAGTGACGCCCACGTTGGTGAAGATGGTGTTGGCCTTGATACTGGCCATGGCGTTGGGGTTGGTTTTTTCGTTGGTACCCGGGGCTACGCCGAAATACCCGGCTTCCGGGTTGATGGCATGGAGCCTTCCATCAGCGCCTTTGTGGATCCAGGCGATGTCGTCGCCCACGGTGGTTACTTTCCAGCCGTCCATTTCTTTGGGTGGAATCAACATAGCGAAGTTTGTTTTTCCGCAAGCACTGGGGAAAGCAGCAGCGATGTAGCTTTTTTCCTGTTGCGGCGATTCCACGCCCAGAATCAACATGTGCTCGGCCAGCCAGCCTTCTTCGCGGCCCATGACACTGGCTATCCGCAATGCGAAGCATTTTTTACCCAGCAGAGCATTGCCGCCGTAACCGCTGCCATAGGAGATCACGAGGCGATCTTCCGGGAAGTGGCTGATGTATTTCACGGTCGGGTTGCAGGGCCATTTGACGTCGGCCTGGCCGGGTTGCAAGGGTGCGCCAAGCGTGTGCACGCATTTTACGGTGTTTTCGTCGAGGTAAGGCAACACTTCGCTGCCCATCCGGGTCATGATCTTCATGTTGATCACCACGTATTCAGAATCGGTAATCTGGATGCCGTATCTGGACAGGTTGGAGCCGATAGGGCCCATGCAGAAGGGAATGACATACATGGTGCGGCCGCTCATACACCCTTTGGTGAGGTCTTCGAGCAGGGTTTTCATTTCTTTGGGCTCCATCCAGTTATTGGTAGGGCCGGCGTCTTCCTTGCGGCGACTGCAAATGTAGGTTCGGTCTTCGACACGTGCCACATCGCTGGGATCGCTGAAACACGCGAAGCTGTTTGGCCGTTTTTCCGGATTGAGTTTGATAAACGTTCCTTTGTCGACCAGCATTTGGCACATATGGTCGTACTCTTCCTGAGAGCCGGTGCACCAGTGCACATTTTGCGGGGTGAAGTGTTGGGCCATGAGATCAACCCAAGTGCTGAGTTCGTTATTGATCGTCATTTGAAATGCTGTTTTGGCGGGCTCGAACATTGCAATGGTTTTAACTTAGAAAATTTGGTAACTGGGTTTTTCGAGGGTGCAAAAGTCGGCAGCCAAGGTAATTCAAAGGAATGAGAAAAATCACCAGGTAGAGGAATTTTAGGATACGGAAGTCTGCCTAGTTTAATTCCTTTACAACTTGCCGGTTATCCATTATTTTTGTCAAAAATGATGCTATGAAAAATGGGCTAATTGGTATTATCTTCCTTCTTGCATGGGTAGTGGCTTGTTCCAAAGATAAGGGCGATCAATCAAGCCCATCGATCACCATCAATCACCCCACTGAGGGCAGCACGGTAGGCAGCAATTTCAGCATGGTT
>JAEUUR010000285.1 GCA_016787465.1 Saprospiraceae bacterium
GTCGTTTCCGGGACTGAGAATGCTACTGATTTCAACCAGTTCCTGCTGCCTGATTACACCCGGAGAAAAGAATTCGAAACCGTTTCCAAACAAACCAAAACCACCTTATCGACAGTGCTGAGCCATAAGTTCAACGCTAAACACTACATTCGAACCGGCGCTTATGTCAACTTTTTAAACTTCGATTTCACGCAGGGAAGTTATCAGCTTGCAGAAGAACAATTCCGTCAGGAGCTGGATCAAACCGGGCAAACACAAACCGTCGACGGATTTTTCCAATGGCAATACCGGCCAACGAGCCGGGTTACCTTCAACCTGGGCGCGCACGGGCTGGCGATGTTGCTCAACAACCGGGTTTCGCTGGAACCCCGCGCCTCCCTGCGCTATGCCCATAACCCCAAACACGCGTTCAGCATCGGGTATGGACTGCACGGGCAAATTCCGACACTAGGCGTTTACTTCGTAAAGGATGTCGAAGGCCAACTGCTGAACCCCGATCTGGATATTCAAAAATCGCATCACCTGGTGTTTTCATACGACTATTCCCCCGTCAAAAACCTGCGTTTAAAAAGTGAGTTGTATTACCAGCGCTTGTTTAATATCGGAGTAGAGCGCGATAAAACCTCGTCATTTTCCCTGCTGAATGAAATTGACGGCATCGCATTCAGGGAGCTGAATAACAGCGGGTTAGGACGGAATTACGGACTGGAATTCACCGCCGAGCAGTTCCTCACGCGGGGGCTGTATTTCCTGGCGTCCGTTTCGTTGTACCGGTCGGAATACCGGGGGTCGGATGAGGAGTGGCGCAGCAGCCGGTTCGATGGAAAATTCGCCACTTCATTCACGGCAGGCAAGGAATGGGACTGGAGCAGGAAAGGCAAAAACCGCAGCTTCGGCGTCAATATCAAGTTGCTTGGCACAGGCGGGCAAAAAGCGACGCCGATCGATCTGACGGCTTCCATCGCGCGCGGAGAAACGGTGTATATCGACGACCAGGCCTTCACCAATCAACAACCGGCCTATTTCAGACTCGACACCGGTTTTCGGTTAAAACGCAATTACAAGCACTTGACCACGACCGTATCGCTGGATATCCAAAACACCACCAACCGCGCCAATTACGGCGGAGAGTTTTACAATCCATTCACGCAAAAAGTGGAATCATGGAGCCAGGGGCCGCTCATTCCGGTGCTGGCGTACCGCCTCGAATTTTGATCGCGGATTTGAAGGATTTAGGGATTTCGCGGAGGAGATTTCTCGCTGCACTCGGATGCCAGAATAGATCTTTGTAGGTTCCTTTGGAGCTAAGGCGGGAAAACCCGGATTTGGGGATTTCGCGAAGGAGTTTTGGTTGATTTAAGCATGATTGCGGGCTTTGCCTTGATAGATTGGGGCAAAGCCCGTTTAGTGTCGAATTTTTGGGAGGATTTGTTGCTTGTATTTTTTGCTCGTCGGTGTTAGTTTTTTTTGCAATCCAAAGTATGGTAAAATACGCTGAAACCGATGAAGTTGCCTTTTTCAGGGTGATCGACCAGTTCCATGAAATGCCGTCCCAAAGGTAAAACAGGGTCGGAGATGAGAAAAATCGGGCACAGAAACCATCGTTTTGACGTGCAGCAGAAAAATTCCTACAAGCATGGTTGAATATTTTACTTTTGCAATAATTTGATTTTTGCAACAATGGAAAACATAAATATTAAAGCATTTTATAAAGAAATATTTGGCGAGCATTCAAACCAACCTGATTTTTTATTAAATGGTTATGATTCCAATAATTTGGGACATTTCAATGTGTTTGACATAAAGAAGTTTTATTTCAGCGGGGCAAAAAAATCTGAAATGACATACAACAGGAGGTTGTACTACAAAATAAGTTTAATCAAAGGCAAAAATTTAGTGGAATTTGCAGGCAAATCTGTACTCATAGATAAGCAGGGAATTCTTTTTGCGACTCCCAAAATTCCATACCGGTATATTCCACAAGACAAAGAGCAGTCGGGCTTTTTTTGTGTTTTTACCAAAGAGTTTTTGTCAAAATCTAAAACAGGAATTCTGGTGGATGATTTACCAATCTATCAGCCAAATAGCGATTTTGTGTATCAGTTAAGCGATGAGGAATATCTTGAAATGGAGTTGATTTTCAACAAAATGGACAA
>JAEUUR010000300.1 GCA_016787465.1 Saprospiraceae bacterium
AGCAATGAATCCACGGCCGTACCTGCAAACCCGGCGTCTGATTCCGCTGCTATTGCGGCTACCATTCACCAGTTTTATCAATGGTATGCCAAAACAGGAATCAAACTGATCGAACAACATGATTTTGTGGATGTAAGCGGCAAACACCCCAAACTGGATCCGGTTGTGCTCAGGCAATTTCTGGGTGAATTTGTGAAAAGTGCTACGGTCAGCCAGGAATTTGTTCAAAACGAAGTGATTTACTATACCGCATGCTCCCATGCCTGGCAGAATGAACTCATCGACGACATTCCAACCTGCCTGGATCACAACAGGTATTATTGCGCCCAGGATTGGGATGAAAAAGAATTTGAAACCGCAGGTGTAAAGGCAAATATTACCGGCAACCGGGCGGAAGTTCAATTGTTGCTCAAAGAAGTTGGCAGCAACGGCGGTCCTCGTGATTTTGAAATGACCAAGGAATTCGGTAAATGGCTGATTTCCAAAGTATTGTGTCAATAACCCTGAAGCCCAAAACGAAGCGATTATGAGTGCATTATTACTTTTTATATCGGCTGTTATCATTGAAAAAACAGCCTTGATTCTGATACTTTTCGCAATTACCCTGGGTATTGCTGCATATTCTACCTACGGCGAGCGGAAAGTTGCCGCATTTATTCAGGACCGTTTAGGGCCGGACCGCGCGGGCCCGTTTGGTATCCTTCAGCCATTGGCCGACGGATTCAAAATGTTTACCAAGGAGGATTTTATTCCCAAGGATTCTAACCGGTGGTTGTTTATACTGGGGCCTGGGGCATTCATTTTCGTTGCCCTGATGACCTCGGCGGTGATCCCTTGGGGTACCTATTTTACCGGGTTCGGACTGAATGTTGATCTGCAGGTAACCGACGTCAATATCGGAATCCTATACATCATGGGTTTTGTTTCATTGGGCGTGTATGGTATTATGATCGGCGGCTGGGCATCGAACAATAAATATTCTTTGTACGGAGCAATCAGGGCGAGTTCACAGATGATTTCTTACGAACTTGCCATGGGTATCAGCCTGATTTCCGTCATTATGATCACTGGCACACTCAGCCTGCGCGGTATTGCCGAAGGCCAGTCGGGCCTTTGGTGGGGTTTTATTCCACAATGGAATGTATTGTTGCAACCCTTGGGATTTCTGATCTTTTTCGTTTGTGCCCTGGCAGAAACCAACCGCGCTCCATTTGATCTTCCTGAATGTGAAACTGAGTTGGTAGGCGGTTATCATACGGAGTACAGTGCGATGAAACTGGGGTCTTATTTGTTCGCTGAATACATCAATATGTTTATTTCATCGGCGGTCATTTCTACCGTGTATTTTGGAGGGTACAACTTCCCTGGCGTCAATCCGGATTGGTTGTGGGGCTTGATGGGGCCGGTAGTTATTTTTGCAAAAACCTTCTTTTTTATATTCGTTTTCATGTGGATCCGCTGGACGCTCCCACGTTTTCGTTACGACCAGTTGATGCACCTTGGATGGAAGTCGCTTATTCCGCTTTCCATTTTAAACATGTTGCTCACAGGCGCCGGCGTGCTGTGGTTTGGGCGTTAAACCGAACTTTTTTCTAATCAAACAGTCAACAAAAAAGTCGATGCAATCACTTTCAAATCGATCAAAAGTCGTTGTAAATAAGGAAATGACGTTCATGGAACGCATTTACCTGCCGGCCATATTCAAAGGCTTATGGACCACCCTCAAACACTTTCTCAGAACCCTTTTCGGCAAATCGAATTCGCTGCGTTATCCGGAGGTTAAACGCGAGTTTGCGCCGGTGTATCGCGGTTGGCACGTGCTGAAACGCGATGAACAAGGCCGCGAAAACTGTACTGCCTGCGGTTTGTGCGCGGTGGCTTGCCCCGCGGAAGCGATCACGATGGTGGCTGCCGAGCGGGAAAAAGGTGAAGAACACCTTTACCGGGAAGAGAAATACGCAGCCGAGTATGAAATCAATATGTTGCGTTGCATATTCTGCGGCTTATGTGAAGAGGCCTGCCCGAAAGAAGCTATTTTCCTGACCGACCGCATTGTACCAGGCGATTATGTGCGCCAGAATTTCATTTTTGGTAAAGATCGACTGGTGGAAGGCATCGAACCGGAAAAACGAATTAACGTGAAAAAACGCCAAAAACACGTGACTGAAGCCAAATGAACAGGCACTTGTTGATTTTAAAGTTACATCATACCCATAACTAAAAAAGTTATGTCACAATACATCTTTTTGACCTTAGCTCTGATTTCTATAGCTACCGCACTGTTGATGGTATTTTCTAAAAATCCCATTCATAGTGTGTTGTACCTCATCGTAACCTTTTTTACCATCGCAGGCCAATACGTTTTGCTGAATGCCCAATTCCTGGCCGTGGTGCACATCATTGTATATGCAGGCGCGATCATGGTATTGTTCCTGTTTGTGTTGATGCTGCTGAATTTGAATAATGCGACGGAGCCTCAAAAATCCAATACCTGGAAAGTAGCAGGAGCGATTGCTTCCGGAGCCTTGTTGCTCACTTTGGTTGGCGCATTAAAGGGCAGTACTCAACTGACGGCTTCAGAAACCGCAAACGCACAAGTAGGGCTCGTAGAAAATCTGGGCAGGGTTTTATTCACCGATTTTGTAGTTCCATTTGAAATTGCCGGCATCCTGTTCCTGGCCGCCATGGTAGGCGCGGTGATGGTAGGTAAACGTGATTTAAAAATGTGATGCCCCCCATTCATCATTCATCATTCATCATTCATCATTAAAATAAGCATGTTAGAAACGATACGCCAAATCCCTGTTGAACATTACGTGCTGTACAGCACGATTCTGTTCGTCATTGGAATTTTTGGAGTGCTGACACGCCGCAATGCGATTGTAGTACTCATGTGTGTTGAGTTGATGCTGAATGCAGTCAACCTGTTGTTGGCAGCCTTTTCAACATACCTGGGCGACGCTCAAGGGCAAATTATGGTGTTTTTTATCATGGTAGTTGCCGCAGCAGAGGCGGCAGTAGGACTGGGTATTTTGGTGATGGTTTACCGGAATACGAAAAGCACCGATATTTCATTGTTAGATAAATTGCGCGACTAAATGAACCAACTCATACCACTCATTCCATTTTTACCCTTGATCGGTTTTGCTGTCAACGGATTGTTTGGCGGCAAACTGTCAAAAACAACCGTAGGAATC
>JAEUUR010000649.1 GCA_016787465.1 Saprospiraceae bacterium
TTCATCGGCGCTATGGGTAAAAGCGCGCAGATTCCGCTCTACACCTGGTTGCCAGATGCCATGGCCGGCCCAACACCGGTGTCGGCGTTGATCCACGCCGCGACGATGGTAACTGCCGGTGTTTATCTGGTAGCGCGTTGCAACCCGTTGTATTCGCTTTCACCCGACGCTATGCATTTCGTAGCCTCGATCGGTGTGATCACATCCATATTTGCGGCTGTTATTGGCCTTCGGCAAAACGATATCAAAAAAGTACTGGCCTATTCTACGGTGTCACAATTAGGTTTGATGTTCGTAGCCCTGGGCATGGGCGCGTACGCAAGCGCGATCTTTCATGTAACTACCCACGCATTTTTTAAGGCCTTGTTGTTCCTTGCAGCTGGTAGTGTGATCCACGGCATGGGTGGTGAGCAGGATATTCGAAACATGGGCGGATTGCGCAAAGCCATGCCCGTAACGTTTTGGGTGTTCTTGATCGGAACTTTTGCCATTGCCGGATTCCCATTCTTATCGGGCTTCTTCTCAAAAGACGAAATTTTTGCCTTTACATACCAGCATGGTGGCAAACTGTGGTGGGGATTGGCTGGATTGGGCGCCATGTTTACGGCTATTTACATGTGCCGCCTGTTGTATGTAACTTTCTTCGGCGACTTCCGGGGTATTTCCGAGCAGCAGCATCACCTGCACGAAAGCCCGAAAGTCATGACCTTGCCACTTATTGTATTGGCTGTCTTGTCTATTGTCGGCGGCTTCCTGAATACACCACATTTTATGGGCCTAGGCAATGAACAATGGCTGGCACATTGGTTCTCGAACGTCATTCCTTTAAATGAAATGCACCTCGATCACCATACAGAGTGGACATTGATGATTTTCACTACGTCTCTGGCTGTGGCTATTATCGCGGTATCGTATTTTATCTACGGTAAAAAAGCCAATCTGCCGGTTGCTGATACTGCTCAAACTGGACTGACAAAAGTGATTGCCAACAAATTTTATGTAGATGAAATTTATGATTTCCTCTTTGTAAAACCTGTGGAGCGACTGTCAAAAATATTCCATTACTACATTGATATTCAGGGCGTTGATGGAATAGTAAATGGTGTGGGCGCAGGTGTTCAAAAACTGGGCGCTCAATTTCGCAAACTTCAAAATGGCAACATCGAATACTATTTGATGGGAATGGTACTTGGCGCCGTAGCGCTTCTTCTAACACTTTGGGCATAACAAAACGTAAACCGAACGCAATTGAATTTTAATAAGGCACATATCACCCGTTGGCTGTTCGACGTCAGAGTCTGGATTCTGGTTTTATTCCTGATCCGGCTCGAAAACATTGATTTGCCTCCGCTGGATGAGCATGCCTGGCGTCAAACGATCACGCTTGGCGTTGCCAGAAATTATGAAGAGGTTAGCCCGGCGTTTTTTGAACCCAGAACGGTGATTTGTGATAGTCGCCAAGGTATTATTGCACAGGAATTTCCATTTTTCAATTATTGCATCACTATTTTGTGGAAGATATTCGGAACCTATGATTGGGTATTCCGGGTATTCAATTTGTTGGTAGCCAGCTTCGGGTTGTACTTTTTTTCCAGCCTGGCAAAACGATTTATCGGAACCCCCGGAAACGTATTCGCAACCATTATTTTCGGCGTGTCGGTTGCATTTATGTATGCCCGTAAAGCGATGCCCGATGTTTTTGCCGTTTCTTTGGTGATTATCGGGGTTGAATTCGGGTGGCGCTACATGCAATCGGGGAAAAGCAAAGAATTGGCATTGTTCCTTTTGTTCTCAGGGCTGGGCATGTTGTCCAAAATGCCGGCAACACTCACCATGGCCCTGCTTTTACCGCTTGTGTTTCGTAAAGATACCTTGCCACGCACCAAAACTTTGCTCATTACTGCAGCAGGCATTGCCGCTGCAGCTATGGTTACCTGGTATTTTGTGTGGGTTCCCTGGGCTGAAAAAACCAAAGGGTTCCCATTGTTTTACCCGACGAGTTTTTCGGATGGCTGGAAACAATTGGTGGAAATGAAAAACGACACTATTTCACGTTTTTATCCAATTGCCTTGACCAGCAGGGTTTCTTTCCTGTTTTTTCTGGCCGGGCTGGTTTGGATGTTCCGTACCAAACACAAAACACTGATTTGGACATTCACTGCTTCTACTGTCTTGTTGGTTTTGTACATGTTGAAATCCGGAGGCACTTTCGCAGGTCACGTGTATTACATCATGCCATTCGTACCCATGATGAGTTTGCTGGCTGGGTATGGCATCAGTGAATTGGTGAAAAACCAATGGTTGCAACTAGCGTGTATTGCCCTGATTACAGTTGAAGCCAATGTGGAACATAAAGCAGATTTTTTCATTCCATGGCAGGAAGAAAAATTCCTCAAATTAGAACGTATCGTTGATCAACATATTCCTAAAGATGCGCGCATTCTGGTGAATAACCGGGAAGGAAGCCCAATTATGATGTATTTCGCCCACCGCAGAGGCTGGACAGTGACGGATAGAATGAAAGATTCGTCGTGGGTGGCTGGTGAATCAACGGTAGGGTTACATTATATGGTCATTGAACGGTCGAGGTGGAAAGGCGACAGCCTACCCTGGCCTCAGTTGTATCAAGACAACGAATTTCAGATTTACAAAACAAAGAAAGACTGAAAATGTCAATCATTTTTATACTGATTCCTTTTATCGTTTCTGCCCTGGTGCTGCTTATCCGCCCGGCGGTGTCGAAGCACCTGGCCATGATCGCCGCACTGGCAAATTTTGCTGCAACCCTGTATTGCTTCAACTGTGATTACTCCCAAGGTATGAATTGCGTGTTCAGCGTGCCTTGGGTACGCGAAGCCGGCATTTTCTTCAGCCTGGGCATGGACGGAATGACCTTGCTGATGTTGTTGCTCACCAACCTGGTAGCGCCTTTGATTCTGCTGGCGACCTGGAAACGGGATATTGAAAACGAACCACGGTATTATGGACTGGTGCTGCTGATGCTGGGTGCGCTCAACGGCGTATTTCTGGCTACCGACGGTCTGTTGTTTTACATTTTTTATGAGCTGGCGTTAATCCCAATTTATTTTATTTGCGCCATTTGGGGAGGCCAGGATCGCATTCGTGTGACGTTGAAATTTTTCATCTACACGTTTGTCGGCTCCTTGTTCATGTTGCTTTCCCTGCTGTATGTGTACCTTCAAACGCCGGGCTCGCATTCGTTTGCCTGGGCTGATTTGGTACAGGTTCAACTATCGGAAGGAGCGGCGCTTTGGGTGATGGTTGGGTTTTTCCTGGCTTTTGCCGTGAAAATGCCGGTGTTTCCGTTTCATACCTGGCAGCCTGATACCTATGTTACAGCGCCTACAGGAGGCACCATGTTGTTATCAGGTATCATGTTGAAAATGGGTACTTACGGAGCTGTACGTTGGATGATGCCTTTGTCGCCGGAAGCGGCGCATACGCTCATTCCAATATTTATGACCCTGGCGATTGTGGGGATTGTGTATGCCAGTTTGATTGCCGTAAAGCAAAATGATTTCAAACGCCTGATAGCTTATTCCTCCATTGCACACGTTGGTTTGATCGCTGCCGGAATTTTCGCGTGGAATAAAGCCGGACTTCAGGGAAGCCTGATCCAGATGTTGAACCACGGGATCAACGTAGTTGGATTGTTTTATGTGTGTGATTTACTGGAACGGAGGCTCGGTTCCAGATCCTTGGCCGAAATGGGAGGGGTTGCAAAATCGGCGCCCAAACTGGCCACCCTCTTCATGATTATCATGCTAGGCTCGGTGGCTGTACCGCTCACCAATGGTTTTCCTGGCGAATTTTTGTTGTTAAACGGCATCTGGAACTATCATTTCTGGATGGGGGCAATTGCGGGTTTGACCATCATTTTCGGTGCAGTGTATATGCTCCGTGCCTACGGCCTGGCTATGTTTGGAGACGCCAATGAAAATACATCAAAAGTAGCGGATTTAAATAGCCAGGAGATGTTGATGTTGGGCGTTATTGCTGCTTTAGTTTTGGTTTTAGGCTTCTTCCCAGGGTTTATTCTAAACTTGACGGATGGCAGCGTCAACCGGATTTTAGGCGCCGTCCAGTTTTGATTTTATCATCAACGGAGCGTGTTTGTGAAAATCGTGATCGCATAATCATTTGAAAATCAAGAATTTTCCAGCACTCAAATCATCAAAATCACTTTAATCACAGCATTCAAATTCACCCACAAACGGGTTCAAGATATGACAGCCTTACTGATTCTTTTCTTTACAGCCTTAATCGTGCTTTTTGCAGGATTGTCGAAAAAACGTTCGGCTTTACAACCTATCGCATTGGTTGGAAGTTTGTTGGCGCTTGGTGGCGTATTTGCCGGCCCGCCTCCGGGCTGGAATGATATGTATCCGAATATGTTTGTATTTGACAATTTTGCTTTGGCTTTTTCCGCCGTGGCAATTTTGTCGGCAGCGTTGATTTTCGGTCTGTCGGGCTGGGGTTTTAGAAACTTAAATGCCACCTTGGGCGATAATTACGGACTGATTCTGTTTAGTCTGTGCGGTGCGCTTTGTATGTTTTCCTTCACCAATTTGGTGATGCTGTTCCTTGGTATTGAAATCCTGAGCATTCCGCTTTACGTGCTGGCAGGGAGCCGCCGCGACGATTTGCGCAGCAATGAAGCCGCCCTGAAATATTTTTTGATGGGCGCCTTCGCTACCGGAATTCTGTTGTTCGGTATTGCACTGGTGTATGGTTCAACCGGCAGTTTTGATTTGGCAACCATCAACAGGGTGTTGTCAGCCGGCTCCGCTTCACCCATGCTGCTGAATGTTGGTATTTTGATGATTGTGATTGGTTTAAGTTTTAAGGTTTCTGCCGTGCCTTTTCACTTTTGGGCGCCAGATGTATATACCGGAAGCCCGAACCTGATTACGGCATTCATGGCAACGGTTGTGAAAACCGCTGGATTTGCAGCCTTTTTTCGCTTGTTTTCCGTTGCATTTGCGCCGGCCATCGCGGTTTGGAGCTTGCCTGTTGCGGTAGTTGCAGGCCTGACAATGACCCTGGCCAATACCACGGCGTTGTTCCAGACCGACTTTAAACGTATGATGGCCTATTCCTCCATCTCACACGCCGGTTATTTGTTGCTTGCGATTTTGGCTATCGGAGAGCCGGGAGCAGACAGGGCGCTGTTGTTTTACCTGCTTTCCTACGCACTGGCTACTATTTGTGCTTTCGGTGCATTCATTGTGGTGAGCGAACCCAAAAACGACGGGTCGTTTGCAGCATTTAATGGACTTGCAAAAAACAATTCTTTTCTCGCCGCCGTTTTGGCAATTTCCATGCTCTCCCTGGCTGGTATTCCACCATTGGCAGGTTTCTTTGGAAAGTATTTCATCTTTTCTGCAGCATTCGCCAAATACCCTTGGCTGGTTGTTGTGGCTGTCATCAATTCGGCAATTTCCATTTACTATTATTTTAAAGTCATTATTGCTGCCTACTTTACCAAAAACGAATCGTCAGATGAAGAGGTGGTGCATGCGCCTGGAAGCATCCGCCTGACGGTGGCTCTGGGTTTGTTACTGACCATTGTTTTAGCGGTAATGCCTTATCTGGCATTCGCGTTTTTTTAACAAGGATAAAACCGACACGTTTGGATTAGACTGAATGTATAGTCACAAGATTGGCGGATGCGGCACTAGGTAGATATTTATCACTAAACCAATCATTTACAATGAAAACAACATGGCTTTCCTTCGGCAGCAGCATGCTGTCGATAATAATGCTTCT
>JAEUUR010000650.1 GCA_016787465.1 Saprospiraceae bacterium
TCGCCAAAAGCAAGGCCTGCCGTACACATACTCCATCCATTGGGGTCGTTCGGCGCTTCGGTAAAGGCATAATCAATTGGGAGGGTTCCGCCATAACCGCTGCCACCGTAGGTGAAGGGCAACCCATCTTTCCAGCTGCCTGTCAGGTAACGGTAAAACTCAATCGGTGCATTCGGGTCGGTTTGTGCCGCCGGCCAACTACCGATACCGGTATTGTTGTAGTATACGAAGGAAGACATCGGCAGTTCATTGCCGAATGTGTCCAAAGGACCACGGAAATAGTCGACACCCAGAATTGGAATTTTATCGCCGTAGGTAGGCACACCGTCGCAGGTTGCGCCAGGTTGGCCGTCTGTTGCATCCTGGTTATACACATACATCAGGTCTTTCGACGTGTCGCAACCGATATAGTCGTCGAGGTGGCAACCCAGGTCTGGGTCAACCCACATGGCAAAGAAAGTAGAGTCGATCCGTTCCGTAGCGCGGTTGATCAGTTTGTAACGCTGGAACGTCATATCGTTCAACTCGTCGGTGGTTTGGTAACCGAACGCCTGCACTTGAACTTCCATCTGGATTGCCGATCCATTGGTATTTCCGTGCGGCTGGCCGCCGCCGTGATCGTTGTAAATCCAGAAAATCATTTCATCCGGATATTTGTCCAAAGGACACCCGCGGATTTCGATGGAAGGATAATCGCCCTTGAGTGGATCATACAAGCCGTCTTCGTCTTTATCCCAGAAACCGGCAAGTGCCTGTTGAGTAAACGGCAAATCGAAACCCCAAACATCCACAAAATACGGGTTGCCTTTTGCAGGCCAACCACGCAATCCGCGGGGAATATCGAGTGGGTTGGTATTTCCTTTCGACAAGTTGGCCAGGTGTTTCCTGATTTCTTCGCCGGTAACGCGGAAGTGCCTGTCCCAGTTGTCGCAGGTAAACTGCTCTGTGATGCCACTTTCTGACAGCGGGCCTGGCCAGAATTCATTGTTGCTGCCGCCGCGATAATCCTGGCAGGCAAGTTTCAGGTTGTTGGCAGGGTCGAAACCGCCCAGCCATACGGAACCGGCAAAGATGGAAGATACTTCCTGCTGACCGGTTGATACGTCAACTTTCGGGACAATATATCGTCCGTCGGTAAAATCCCACCAGCAATCGCCGCCGCCCAACAAACGGGCGCGCACGTTATTGATCGCCTGGTCGATCTGAGATTCCGAGTTGGCGCATACGTCGCGGTATTGTGCTTTTGCCGACTTTTTGGTCGCCTTAATCTCATTGGGGTTGTTTCGCGCAGAAACGCCCAAAGCGACGAAGGCCAGCAAAATTGCCATCCAAAGTCTGTATGTACGCATGATTGTTTATTTTTAATTGAATGAATGTATTTATTGTTTAGAATTCAAAAGCTGCACCGACATAAATACGTCTTGGCAATGCGAAGTTGTTTGGATTACGAACCAACCAGGAATAAGAATCCAGGTATGCTTCCACGCTGCTGCCTTGATCGACAATACCTTGTACCACCGAACGGCCTTCTGCTGTAGCCAGGTAACCATCGTCGGTTGGAGAACCGGTAGAGCTGTAAACACCAAGAATGTTTTTACGGTTCAACAAGTTGGAAACACGCAAATACACATTCAGGTTGAGTGGATTTTTGCCGGCTTTTGACAAAGCAAAAGATTTATCCACACGCAAATCAAGGTTGAAACGCCAAGGCAGGCGGTTTCCGTTGATAGCGCCCAAGGTTCCGCTGCCGCCAAAACGCTCTGGGCGCAGGGTGGCTGTATACGGGCGACCTGATGCGGCAGTAGCTTGTACGTTCACACCGAAATTGGCAAGAATATCTTTGTTACCGATGCGTGGGCCATTATAACGTTTTCCTTCATCGAAACGGTAATCAAGCACTGCTGCAATGTTATGGCGCTCGTCGAAATCAAGTGGGAAGAGGTTGCGCAGGTTACCAAGACGGGTCAAACCGCGTTGAGAATCGGCGCCGGAACCCGTGCCGTCAGCGAATTGCAAGGTATACGCCAGGCGGATTTCAGTGTTCATTGTACGGCGCAAGTCGTATTGCCAGGTAAATCCTTTTACAGTACCGAAGTCCTGGTTGCCATAGGTTTCATAACGTCCGATGGTTGGAACGTATTGAATCAGTCGACGCTGGATCATATCGCGTTGCTCACGGTAGTAGGCCGAGAATTTGATCGCAGAATTTTGGTTCAAACGTTGTTGGAAACCAACTTCATAATCTACAACGCGCTCAGGAAGCAGGTTGGCATTGTTACCTGGTGTGCGACCTGGGGTATAGAAGTAAACATAATTCAGTGGAGTGATCTGCCAGTTGGATGGCGGGCGCTGTACCAATACGTCGTAGTGCGCGAAGAAGTTTGCATCTTCCGAGATTGGAAACGAGAACGCCAGACGAGGCAACCAGTTCACTTGTGGCTCATAGTCTTTGAATGAGAGATCAGGATCAAAGTTTGGATCCAGGATATCGTCTCCTTTTTCAGTGTCGGCCAAAAGCGGCGTTACAACACCACCACCAAAAATCACGTTGCCGTCGTTGGCTTGCGTACCATCAGCGAAATACCAGGTATCGCCGTTGCGCCAAGCCTGCACTTCGGTTGATTTTTCACCGTTTACGTACACTTTAAAGTCGTCGCCGATATTATCCGGCTTGACGATACCAGGCACCGTTTTAGCTGCTGTAGCGGCATCCATTACATCGTACAAAGAGTAGATATCGCGCATGACTTTGGTGTTCAGGTCGAAACGCTCAACGCGCATACCCAAACTAAAGATCATTTTGTTGAAGGTGAACTTGTCCTTAATAAAGGCTGCCTGATACAAAGGTTGCAATGGAGCAACTGGGAAGTCGCGCACACCGTCTTTGTCGGTACTGGTAAAGAAGTCTTTGAAGGTCACCCCTTTATCCAGTTTATTGCCAAGGTAGTCATAACCGTAGTACCCAATCAGGCCGAAGTCGTTCAGTTCGCGTGCGCTAAACATATCCAGGCGAAGATCGGCGGGGGTCAGTTCATCGATGTTTACCCATTCGTCGATATCCATGCCCAGCGATTCACGCAGTTTTTTGTAAAACTTCTTGTCAGCAATATCCACTACAAGATTGGCAAACTGTGCGATGGAGTCACCTACAACCGGGCTCCATTCTTCATCCCAGAATTTACCGATAATGCGGGTTGGGTCGAGGCCGTTGAAGTGGATATTGTCTGTTTGGCTGGCCAGGTTCCAAATACCGCGTGGAGCGATGCCCCAGCTTCTTTCGGTACGTTGTTCGTTCAACAAACCGAACTGGATGTTGTGTACGCCGGATTTACCCAATTTCAAATCGAATCCTGCGGTGGCCGTAATGGTCAGAATGTCGGCTTCGCTTTTGTTGTTGGTATTGTAAATCAGGTTCGAATTGGCATGCATGCCCGACCACAGATCGTCGTAGGTATCGGAAAAAATGCCGTTTTTAGCCAGGTAAGAATCGAAAAATTCAGCGTTGGCGAATTCGTTGTAAGCATTCAGGCCCGGGTTTACATTAGACGCGGTATATCCCTGGAATGCTTCAAAGTTGTCAATATGCACAATTGCGCCTGTATCATTTACACCAGCTACCGGGAGGTAATCGAAATCAAACTTTCCAAGGTAGCCATAGTCCATGATATTGTCTTTGTGCGTTTTATCGTAAGAACGACCATTTCCGCGTTCAAAGCCAACCTGGAGTTGGTAGCTTGCATTTGAGATAGAAACCCTGTTTGAGCTCGATGCGTCCTGTCCGCCTCCCAAGCGATGGCGCAGGCGTGCGATACCACGATAACGTTGGTTGTATGCTGTCGGGTTATTTTGTGCATTAAGCAAACGCCAGCCACCCGGATCGAATTTATTTTCTACGTTTTTGTAGGTACCTGTTACGCTGAAGTCGATGTTATCAGTTACACGGAAATCCAGCTTACCCGTTACGTCGATATCTGTACGATCTTCAAACGGGTTATAATTATAGGTATCAACGCTGTCCTGGGTAAATGTTTCGCCGGTTGAGATAATCCTGCCGTTGTAAATACGCAAAGGATTGGCCGATGCGCGATCGATATATTCCTGCTTGGCGCGGAATACCGGAAGCGCGGGCGGGTCGTCGTCTTTTTGATAGTTGTATTGGCCGGAAAGGCGGAAGCCAACCACAGAACGTTTAGAACCGTCTGCCATTTTCTTTTTGATCAGCGGGCCGCTAACGTTGGCGGTGAGCAGGCGCCAGCCGTAAGGATCGAGGCCTTCCGATGTTTCACCTTCGATCGCGCCATGAAATTCGCTTGCTGCGCCTTTGGTGATGATCGAAATTACACCGCCGGTCACGTCGCCGTATTCAGCGCCCAAACCGCCGGTAATCACCTGCAACTGCTCGATGTCCTGTACTGGAGGAGTTGAGCCCGATACGCGGATACCATCGATGTAGTAGTTGGTGGCGTTCGCGCGCGAGCCTTTGATGTTTACCTCGCCGCCGTCGACAGATGTCGTACCGGCCGTGGTGGCAACAATGGCATTCACACTACGTGTGGGCAAGTTTTTGATTTGCTCTGAGGTAAGCGTTTGTCCGCCGGAGGTTTTGTCTTTTTCAATCAGCGGCACTTTGTATGCCGTGATGGTCACTTCCGCCAAAACGGAATTCGACATGACCACATCAGGGATGGAGTTAAGCTTACCGGTGAGCACCTGAACGCCGGTGATGCGTTGGGTCTGGTAACCGGTGTAGGCGATTTCCACGTCATAAGTTCCCGGATCAAGCTGGATCCGGAAATTGCCTTCGTAATCGGTGATGCCACCGCGTACGAAATCAGCGCCTTTCAGCACTTTGACGGTTGCCCCGATCAGTACTTCTTTGTCGTCTTTCACTGTCCCGCTTAATACGGTTTGAGACAGTGCGACGCCCAAAGAGCACAGGAGCAGCGCAAATGTTAAGAGTAAAGAACGTACCATAGAACTGTGGTTGAATAAATTGTTGATGCAATTTTTTTTAAAAGCACTTCTGCCAGCAATCGTTTTGATTCATGCGTCCAGCCGGCAATATGCGGCGTTAAAACAACCTGATCAAACCGGTGCAAGCGTTGGTATATTTGGTTTTCTTCTTCTGTGTATGTTTGAGGTTTTTCGTTTTCAAACACATCCAAACAAGCGCCGCCAATCCACCCATCTTCCAGCCCCTGCAATACATCTACCGTTTTGACACATTTCCCCCTCGAAGTATTCAGCAATACAAACCCTTTTTTACAACTTCTTATGAACTGATGATCAACCAAATGCCTGGTTTCTGTTGTGAGCGGCAAATGCAGGCTGATCACGTCTGCTCCCGACTTTATACTTTCCATCGTTGTTTCTTCCACCCAAGGCATTTCTTCCGCATAACCTTCCGGTTTATATTTATCGTAGGCCAGCACCCTCATCTCCATTCCCTGCAACTTTTTGGCAAAAGTACTGCCTGTATGTCCAAAACCGATCAGCCCAATGGTTTTGCCTTTCAGTTCAAAGCCGCGGTTGGCCTCCCGGCGCCAAATATTTTGCCTTACCTCCCGGTCGCTTCGAACCAGGTTATTGGATAGTGCCAGCAACATTCCCAAGGCCTGTTCCGCTACAGCGTTCCGATTGCCTTCCGGACTACTGAACACGGCCACGCCTTTTTCAGCGGCTAGTTGTTGGTCAACGATCTCCATTCCGGAACCCAGGCGCCCGATAAAACGCAGTTTTTGAGCTTTTTCCAGAAATTTTTGGTCAACCAATATCTTACTGTTAATGATCAAACCTTCATATTCCGGTATGGCTTCCAACGTTTCTTCAGGAGAAATGTCCGGTATGTAGTCGCAAACATACCCCAGTTTTGTTAAACCTTCTGTCAAAATTGGATGACAATCATCCGTGATTAGCACTCTTTTCATGCTAATAATGCTCGAAAATATCCCGCAATTCTCTAATGAAAAGTGCGAATTGTGTGAAAGGTAGTTTCTGAGGGGCGAATGCGCCCGGTGAATTCGTGAAAGAAAGCCGGATAATTTGGCTTATCGTCAGGCAAACCTGAACTTTGCATCGCCTGCAAAACTTTTCCACGAAACCTATTCACATGCCCGACAGGCGGCAAAGATATTCAGACGAACATATGAAGCGAATCTTTTTTTTAGTTCTGACAACATTGGTCTTTTTCTGTTGCACAGCGGAGGAAAAAAAGACCTATCAATCTGCGAATTGTTATGTCCGGTACGATGAAGCTCAAGGGCGGGTATCGGCTGAAGCAACTTTTAATCATCCGGAATCCAAAATAGCTGTGGAAGTTCCGGGAGGCGTTCGTTTTCAATCCAATGATATGAAAGCGACGACAACCTACGGGCACATGTACCGGTATGAGGAAACCGTCAAATTCCAACCTGAACAAGTTTTCGAGTGGGGGCCCAAAAATAAAGGGGCATCAACCTTGAAAGTGGGTATTGTGCCCATTCAAAATTTTTCCTTTGGAACCAGCGAAATTTCGTTCGGCGATGCCGTCAAACTCACCTGGGACGGCGCGGCCCTCGGCAAAGGCGAAACATTGGTTTTTATGTGGGAAAACAAGGAAAAAGGGCTGACCGTACCACTGGAGGTTTCTACAACCATCGGCGAACCCATCGTTGAAATTCCGGGAGAAAAAATGAAATCGATCAGTCCCGGCAACTGGACGCTTTACCTGGTTCGGAAAAAACTGCAAAAAAGCAACGTCGACGGAATAGCGGTCAACAGCATCCTGGAATATTATACCAAACCAATTGCCCTCAAAATCAAGTAACCCGGAGCAGGGCATTGCCAATACCGCACTCGAGGCAACGTTTGTCATCGCACCAGTGTGTTTTTAACTGTAACAATGCTTGCGACTGAAACGCGTTGCAGGGAACTGCGCCTATGGATGCCCACTGATCAAGCAAAGCATTTGATTCAGGCGGCAAATGTTCGAGCCAATCCAAAGCCTTTTTTAACATGGTATCCTGGTGCATTTCCCTGCCATAATGAAACAAAAACGGTACAACGGCATTCATAATCAGCAGTTGTCGAAAACCTTTACCGGTTTGTTTTACACGTGCGATGGACTGGTGTTCGAACAAATAATGATCGACCCAATATCCTTGTAGTTTCACACTGAAAACCTGCTCCAGTTCTTCAAGGTTGCGCGCTTCTTTCACTATTGCCAATAAACGTTCCGAATGTTGCAACAGCGCCGCAAATTGAGCAAGCCGGATAGTTGGAAAACCAGAGGGGCGCAACCGCAGAAACTTCCATTGATCGCCTGGAAGCGGATCTAAATCGTACTTATGGCGGAGAAAATGAAACTCTTTTTTCAGTTCGCGCGGGTAAGAATCCCTAAAATCACGGGCAAGCATGCCCGCCTGGCCAAACAACAACGCTTCCAATTGAAACAAACTGTGCCGATGCCTGCTCAGTATTTTCAACGGCAAACTCCGGGCGAGCATTTCAAAGGGCGACACGTTGACTTTCAGGCCAAAATTTGCGGCAAGCAACAAATAAAATGCTTCTTCCCAATGGTTCTGTGTCATCGCCAGGTAACGGGCTACCTGTTCTGTTTTTTGTTCCAGACGCTCCACCAGCATGCGGTCGAGCCAGTTTGAGCGGATTATGTCCGGGGTGTTTTTCCAAAAATTGGCGCATGGTATTTTTTCACGGTCTGTGTTCAGTTGCCGGTATTGCGCCAACAGGTTGGGGGGAATTCTGCCTTTCAGTTCAAGGCAGGGCAAATCCAAACCGGACCGTTGTATTACCGGTTTATCTGCCTCCAAAACGACGTGCAGCACCACGTTGTCATAAGCGGGGTCGGTATCGTGACGATGTTGGTACCATTCAGAGGAACAGACATGAATCTCAATGTTTCCGGCCCAGGTAGTTTGACCAATGCGCACCCGTGCATTAAAAAAATCGGGGCCGGCGTGTTGGTTCCATTCGCCCGGATGAATAATAGTGAGTTGCTCACCCTGGGTGGTGAGCAACTCGGTGGTACTAAATCGTTTGAAACGCCATAAAAAATGGAGAAAGGATTCCTGGATCATGGTTTAATGGTTGAAGCATGAACGATAGGGCTTGTTGCGCACAAGCCATTGATGATTGAAAAAATTATCCGGATCGCCGGCCATGCAAAAACCAGGCCTGGGCAAATCAGCAGCTGAAATGCCGGTTATCCGGAACGTCTATTCAAAATTAAAGGAAATTTTTTGAAATTGTCAAGGCATCATGCGCAAAAAAAGCCCGTGAATCCAATTGGGCTCGGCCTTGGTAAGCGAATCAAGCGTTTGATTGGCCTTATGGGAACTCTTGCGGATGTCCTGAATCACATTGCAAAAATGTTCGGAATGAGGGCATTTTTCCTGGACGCAGGCGAGTTCATCGAGAATTTGAAGCATGGGCTCCAGTTCACGTTTTTTCCGGTTAATAATAATTTGCCGTGCCACTTTCCACATATCGCGTTCCGCAACAAAAACATCTTTGCGTTCGCTCGGACGGGTTTCGCGGTAAACCAAGCCCCATTCCATGAGCGCACGCAGGTTCATGCTGACATTACCTGTCGAAAATTCGAGCGCTTCTTTGATCTGATCGGCAGTAAGGGGTTCAGGAGAGATCATTAACAAAGCATGCATTTGAGCCATAGCCGGAGGTATACTCCAGCTACCTGCAAGGCGGCCCCATGCTTCAATGAATTTTTGTTTACCCTCCTGTATTTCCATAAAATCTAAAGTCATAGTGAACGCGGAGTGGTTTGAATGTAACCTGTCATACTGAGCGCTGTTAATCAACGCTTTAGCCGAAGGCTGTTTTCATAACCAAACAGCGCGAAGTATAGTTTGCGGTTTAAACGCCAATTTGGCATATTTGTTCATTTAATGATCGCTGGCAAATGTTGGTTTGGAAGTTCCCGCTTGAACTTCTTACTTTTCGCCTTGTTTCAGTTATTCAACCTATACATTCTGATTAAATCAAACCATCACATGGCATTCTCTCTTCCAAATTTACCCTACGCATACAACGCCCTTGAACCCCATATCGACGCACGGACGATGGAAATACACCACAGCAAACACCATGCGGCTTATGTGAACAACCTTAATGCCGCCTTACAAGGCACCGAACACGAAGGAAAAAGCCTGGAAGCGCTTATGGCTACCATTTCCACCCTGCCAATGGCAGTTAGAAACAACGGAGGCGGCCATTGGAACCACAGTTTTTTTTGGGAAATCATGGGCCCTAATGGCGGAGGCGCTCCAAGCGGCAAACTCGCCGATAAAATCAATGCTGCATTCGGCTCTTTTGAAGAAATGCAAAAACAATTCGCCCAGGCAGCAACCACCCGTTTCGGATCAGGTTGGGCATGGCTGTGCCTCGACGGCGACGGCAACTTGTTTATCACTTCTACGCCGAATCAAGATAATCCGCTGATGGACATTGCCGAGAAAAAAGGCGCGCCCATTCTTGGCCTCGACGTGTGGGAGCATGCTTATTACCTGAACTATCAGAACCGTCGGCCCGACTACATTTCCTCCTGGTGGAATGTGGTGAACTGGGATGCGGTCAGCAGCAAATTATAAGTACTCCGGCGCAATTGCTACATCAGACAGCATGCATGGCATGTGGAACGAAACCCCATGCCATGCACCTTCCATTCATGAACGCCTATTCCCCTGATGCACATTGAGATTATTTCCGCCGGGGCGGGTTCCGGAAAAACCTATACCCTGACCAACCGAATGGTAGCGTTGCTTCAAGGCGGCGTTAATCCGGCAGGAATATTCGCCACTACCTTCACTAAAAAAGCTGCTGCAGAACTGCAGGAACGGGTGCGCCTGAAATTGCTTGAATCAGGCATGACCGAAGCAGCCAACGAACTGGGCGAAGCCTTGATCGGTACCGTTCACAGCATCGGCATCAAACTCCTGCAACGCTTTGCGTTCGAAGCCGGGGTGTCGCCCCTGGTAGAAATCATTGCTGATGGCGATGAACAACGGCTTTTTAATGAATCGCTTTCACAAGTACTTTCAGAAGACCGCATTGATCAACTCAATTTACTGGCCGACCGCCTGGGCCTAACCAAAAAATCGTTTGGCGAACCGTTCGATTGGCGGCGCGACATCCGGACGATGACAGAGGTAGCCAGGGCCAACCAGTTTTCTAAAAGTATTTTACAAGCCAGTAAAAAAAGTAGTTGGGAGTCGTTCGAAAAACTACTGCCACCCGTTCAACATACTGATCAACTCACCTGGAACAACCGCCTGATCTCCTCCATCGATCAAACAGTGGCAGCGCTCGAAGCCAATGAGGCCGATAGCACCAAAACGACCAAAGATGCCATTGAAACCCTGAAATCTTTACAAAATCAACTCAAATTCAGGGGTGAATTGTATTGGTTCGAGTGGGTAAAAATTGCCAAAACCAATGTAGGCGCTAAAAGCCGCGACCTCATGGAACCCCTGCAACAATTTGCACTCAGCCACGATGAACATCACCTGTTTCGGAGCGACGTAAAAGGATATTTAGACCTCGTTTTTGATATCGCCTCCGATGCACTGGAAGAATATGAGTTGTATAAAAAGAAACGCGGCCTCATCGATTACACCGACATGGAAACCTACGTCAGCAGCTTGCTGCGTATTCCCTCTGTCAGGGAAACCCTCCGCAGGGAAATCGGGTTGCTGCTGGTGGATGAATTTCAGGACACCTCCCCTATTCAACTCGATATATTTTTACAACTAAGCCAACTGGCCCAACATTCCATTTGGGTAGGCGACCCCAAACAGAGCATTTACGGATTTCGCGGCGCCGACCCTGCGCTCATGAAAGCCATCGTCGACGCTTCAGGAGGAATCAAACCTGAAAACATTCTAAAGGATTCATGGCGCAGCCGGCCAGACGTTGTTTACGCAATCAACGCCATATTCGAACGGGCATTCCCTGATCTGACACGTGAACAAATCGTGCTGAACCCGGCTTTTGGACGGGAAAAAGAACTTCCCGGAACCGGCCCTGCCTTAATTCACTGGCATTTTCGCTCCGAACTCGATGAACGACGCACCCCTGGCAGCCCCTGGCTGGAAAATTGTATTGCCGATCAGGTCCGTATAATGCTGGAGCGCAAACCAATCATTTACAACAAAAGACGCACCGAAACCCGCCCTGCGAAACCTGGCGACATTGCGATACTTTGCAGAAACAACAAAGGTTGTTTGGCTGTGGCAGAAGCATTGCACCGCGCCGGCCTTAAAGCATCCATCAGTCGGGCCGGGTTATTGGAAACGCCGGAGGTCAGGTTGGCGCTGGCTTGTCTCAAATTTTTAGTTACAGCATCCGACACCTTGAGTGTGGCAGAAATTTTATTCCTCACTGGCGCCATGGATCTCGAATCCATTGCCAACGACCGGCTGGAATACCTTTACCGTCAAACTACGGAACCAACGCAACAACGATGGGCTGCCGACAATGATTATGTAGCTAAACTCAATGAATTGCGCGGCCGAACCACGGATCTTTCCGCATCCGAAATCATTGAATGGATGTTTTCGGAACTTGATATCCGGCGTTTGGCGGTCACTTTTGGCAACCCGAATCAGCGCCTCGACAACCTCGACAAACTCCGAAGGTTTGCGCTTGATTATGAATCGGCTTGCAAAAGGTTACACTCCGCTTCCACCCTTGGCGGCTTTTTACTCTGGATTAACGATCTGGCGCGCAACGATCAGGATTTCCAGGGCTCCGGAGAAAGCGAAGATGCGGTAAAGGTGCTCACGTATCACAGAAGCAAAGGACTCGAATATCCCATTACCATTTGCCACAACCTGGAACAGAACCTGAAAGAACAGGTTTGGGGAATAAACCTGGTGAGCGAAACAACCGTTCCAGATTTAAACAACATCCTGGGCAACCGCAGGCTGCGCTTTTGGGTAAATCCTTATAGCGATCAAATCGGCAAAACCGGACTTGAAGAGGCCCTGCTTCAAACCGATGCCTGGAGTAATGCCCAACAAATCGCCAGAGAGGAAGAAGCCCGTTTGTTATACGTAGGCCTTACGCGTGCACGCGACTACCTGATCTTCCCAACCACCCCCAAAGACACCAAATGGCTCAACCGGGTTTTTAACCGTGGCGACGAATCCATCCCCACCCTTGATCCGAATACAACGGAAACCCCGTTTTACCACCTGGGGGCGCCTTTGCATTGCGATACCCAGCTTGTTTATAAGCCCAAAGACTTTCCGGAAGTGCCACCTGCCGAAACATCCGTTCTTTTTCATGATGTACGAAAAGGCAAATCAGGCGCTCAAAAACAACCGCTGTACATCGATACGACCAAAGAAATGCCGCAGGGTTTTGATTCTACATGGGGAACACCGCTTGTTTGGGGTTCCTGGCTGGAATTCAAAGGCGCTTACGACCCCGAACTGGCATCCGCGTTAAAAAATTTATTCAGCGTCGATTTTCAACAGCTCACCTCAGCATCGCGGGTTAATCTTGTTGAAAAGCAATTGTTGTTTCGCAACCTAACCCAACAGGTACAGGTATCGGCTGTTTTGCAGCAATGGGAAGCTTTTGACCGGTTTTTACAAGCCCAGGCCGGGCCTGGAAATTCTATTGCCAAATTCCAGGTAGAAGCATGGCACGGGAAAAGGAAATTTCGCTGGGAGCCAGACCTTTGCCGTCTAACAGGTAACAAGCATTTTTATTTTTGTTTTGCCGGGTTTGCGGAAGGTATGAAAAAATGGCATGCTCTGGCCAAGTCATGGGCGCCCGGCATCGCATGGAGCCGGTTTCTGCATGCCGCCGAACAAGGGCCGCCACCCTCCGGCTGGGTTGTTTTCCCCGTTGAAGGTCAGGCTGTTGAACTGATATTTTAAACGGTTTTTACCTGTTCAGCAAGCTTTTTTCCCGATTTAGCAAAAATATTAACCAAGGTTTGTAGCCGTACCGGTACTTTTCGGGTACTTATGAAGTCATTTATGAAAACAAAATCCCGGTGGTTATGGATTCCACTTGTAATTACCAATATAACCTGCACCCTCGCCCAAATTGCGGTTTACAAATGTGAAAACGGCAAAGTTCTATTACATTCGGACGCCAGCCTGGAAGTCATTCAAGCCCGATGTAACAAACTTAAAGGCGTTATCGACCCGGTGAATCAAACATTTGCGTGGTCGGTAGAGGTTCGTTTTTTCGAAGGTTTCAATTCGCCCTTGCAACGCGAACATTTTAATGAAAATTACATGGAAACCGGCAAATACCCCAAAGCCAGTTTCAGTGGAAAAATCATTGAAAAAACAGATTTTTCGCAGCCTGGATTAAAAATAATTCGTGCTAAAGGAAAGCTGAATATTCACGGTGTGGAACAGGAACGCATCCTAAAATGCCAGGTGGAAAACAAAGGCGGTCAATTGTTTATCAAAGCAGAATTTACCGTTCCTGTAGCCGATCACAATATTGCCATACCTAAAATCGTGCATCAGAAAATTGCGGAAGAAATCAAAGTTACCGTAGATGCGATCATGATTGAATAACATTTTCAGTTTTGAACCGGATTGTACATATCATTTCCTTGTTGCTTGTCGTCATGCAGGCGCTTGCTCAAACGCCCGTTGTGCGCGCGCATGCGACTGCTGATTTGGGAAATGTACAACCAAGCTGTATTTACCACGACACCAACGGTTGGTTATGGCTTGGCGCTCAACATGCCGTTTATCGCTACGACGGGCAAATTTTTATGCCCATCAAATTTCCCGACACGGTAAAGGATGCCACAGTTTCTGCATTGTTCGAATGGCAGGGAACGCTTTTTGCAGGTTTTCAAAACGGGTATATTGCCAGCCTGGAAAATGCCGCCGGAAAACTACCGGTTCCATCAGGAGATATCCAGGAAGATACCCGGCGTGCTCCGGCACTTCACCCATGGGTGCCTGAAGAAGGACTGCCCAAAGTTCCCATCACCGGTTTCTGTACAGATCCGCAGGGAGCGTTATGGATTGCAACCTATGGAGAAGGTTTGTATGTGTGGAAAAACAAACGCCTTTATAATTTCAACCAGGCAGACGATGGGCTTGCAGGCAACGACATTTACGACCTTTCTTGTGCTGCCGACGGACAAGTTTGGGCCGCTACCGATGCAGGAATCAGTATTTGCGCCATGCCGGAGCAGGGCATAAAAAAGGTACATAACCTGACCAAAGCTGACGGGCTGCCCGATGAGTTGATCGTGGCGCTGTGTACGGACCAACAAAAAAACATCTGGGCAGGCACCAACGAAAAAGGCGTGTTCAGAATTCATGCCGGCACGCAAAAAATTGACTATCAAATACCTGATTGGAAGCATGGCCAGGTGAATGACCTTTGTGTTTTTGGCGACCATGAGGTTTGGATCAGCACCGAAAAGGCCGGAATCATTTGGGTCGAAACCGCAAAAAATGCGATCCACCTCATGCCCAAGGGCCACCTGTTTGCTTCCGCCAAGGTTCGCGCTATTTCCAAAGACCGTGAAGGCTTACTCTGGGCTATAGCCGATCGCAGCACCCTTTATTCCGCCAATGTGCGATTCAGTTTTTGGCCAACGCCGTTTTCAAATATTCAAGCCATCCTCAGTGATCAAAGCGGCAGAATGTGGATCGGATCGAGAGAAGGCCTGTATGTACAAGGCCTCCAAGGATACAAACCGGCACTTCCTAAAACAGAAAATATCGTTTCTCTTTGGGAATCCCCTTCCGGAAGTGAAATATGGGCAGGCACCCTTGGGAATGGTCTTTTTATCTTAAATCCTGCCGGAAAAGTACTCAAACATCTGCCGGAAGGTAAAAGCCTCCCAAACGGCAGCATCCTTTCAATTGCCGGCAACGAACATGAGGTCTGGTTGGCTACGCTCGGCGGCGTGAGCCGGGTTAACCAACAAACACTGAAACTCGACCAAACCGAATCTTCCGAGTTTTTAGGCTCTTATTATGTGTATAAAGTGTTCTCCGACTCGCGCGGGCGGGTGTGGTTCGGTACCGACGGAAATGGTCTTGTTGTGTATGATCAAGGCAAGTTCACAGCATACACTGAAGCCAATGGATTACCCTTGCGAACCATTTATTGTATCACGGAGGATGCGCAATCTAATATTTGGTTCAGCACCGACCGTGATGGATTATACAAGTTCGATGGTCAGGTTTTTAAACGTTTTACCACTGCCAATCACCTGCACAGTTTGAATATCACGGCACTGGCTACCAACGGAAAAGGGAAGATCATCATCGGCTATGAAGATGGCTTTGATATACTCGACCCAAGCCGCGTAGATCATGTTAATTTTTGCGGGCCGAACAATGGCGCCCCGAAACTTGAAGTCAACCTCAATGCCGCCTGGACGGATCAGCAAGGAAATGTATGGTTGGGAAACCAGGTTGGCATCCTGCGCTTCGCTACTTACCTGGAACAATTTATCGATGATCCTCAACCCGGCATCACGGGCGTTTCCACCTTTTTTAACCCCGTTGATTTTCAACAAGTTAATACTTTTGACTACGACCAGAATTTCCTGCAATTTAACTTTTTAGGGCTTTGGTATTCCAACCCTGACGCCGTCAGGTATCGCTACCGTCTGGAAGGATTTGATCCGGAGTGGAAAATTTCCAAAGACCACACAGCATCCTATCCGAGGTTACCCCCCGGCAATTACACCTTCAGGGTACAAACCAGCGAACACGGAAATTTTGAAAACGTGCCGGAAGCATCCTGGTCATTCACTATACGCCCGCCATTCTGGATGCAATGGTGGTTTATCCTGTTGGCCGTTTTGACCGCATTTACCGTGCTTGCCTATTTTGTCAGACTTCGTGAATTGAGGGTGAAACGGGAAGCCTCATTTAAACGCGAAAAAGTACTCTCTCAGTTTGAAACCTTAAAAAGTCAGATTAATCCGCATTTTTTGTTCAACAGTTTTAATACCCTGATCACCATTATTGAGGAAAACCCCAAAATCGCTGTAGAGTACGTTGAACATTTATCTGATTTCTACCGAAGCATTATGGTGTATCGCGAACGCGACCTGATCAGCTTGAACGAAGAAATGGAACTGGTACACACCTTTGAATTCCTGCTCAAAAAACGATATGAAAACGGGTTCCATTTGATCGATCGTGTAAGTGATCATTTGAGCGGCCAGGTAATGCCGCTGTCGCTGCAAATTCTGGTAGAAAATGCCGTGAAACACAACGTCATTTCTTCCTCCAAACCGCTTACCATTGAAATTTTCAAGGAAAACGGGCATGTTGTAGTTAAAAACAACATGCAACGAAAAATTAAACCCGAAGCAAGCACCCATTTTGGTTTGCAGAGTTTAAAAAACCGCTATCAATTACTTGGCGAACAACCTGTTGTGGTAGAAGAAACCGATCAGTTTTTTACCGTTAAAATTCCATTATTATGAATATTCTGATTATCGAGGACGAAAATGCCGCTGCCAGAAGGCTTGAAAAGCTTGTTTCGGAAGTAGCGCCCGACGCACAGGTACTCGACCGCCTCGACAGCGTGGAAAACGCAGTGCTGTGGTTGAAATCCAATCCAGCACCTGATCTTATTTTATTGGATATTCACCTGGCAGATGGTTCCAGCTTTGAAATATTTCAACATGTGCAGGTAAGCAGCCCCATCGTTTTTACAACCGCATACGACGAATACGCCTTGCAGGCTTTTAAAGAAAACACGATCGATTACCTGCTCAAACCCATAAAAGTTGGTGACCTGGAGGCTGCTTTTAAAAAGTACAACCGGCTGTTCCCTCCGGCCGATACTGATTACAAACGCTTGTCCGACGCTTTGATGAATAACGGAGGAGCGCATTACCTGCGGAGGATGCTCGTACGGTTCAGCAACAGTTTTCGGTTGGTCGACATGAGTGATGTCGGTTATTTTTACACCAAAGACAAGATTACGTTCATGGTAGTTAAAAGCAGCGGCAAACGCTTTCCTGCTGACTATCCACTCGAAAAACTTGAATCCATGCTCGATCCGGGGCAGTTCTTCAGGATCAACCGCCAATTCATTATTAATATCAATGCCATCAAAGAAATGCACCCTTATTCCAAAAGCCGGGTGAAAGTGGACCTCGATCCTGCCTGCGATCTGGAAACGGTGGTAAGCACGGAGCGCTCCTCGGATTTTAAAAAATGGCTGGTGGGAGAAAAAGTATAACCCCCGGATGGAATCCTTTTGGGATTATTTTCAATTTTTTAATAGTTTTGGTCTCGAAAAAGTGGTGAATTGCGGTTCATCGCCTTCTGTTCATCCTGAATGATTCATCCCATGGCTTTCGATTCCATCCGAAAATTTATCCTTGCCGGCGATCTGCCTCAAGCCATTCGCTTATTTTCCGACTTCCTGAAAAAAGAGAAAAAAAGCCCTGAAGCGATCCGTATTTTGCAGGTATTGGAGTCACAATTGAGCGCCATCCAACAGAAAGAACGGAAAGGAATTTTGGATCTGGAGGAAAGTCAAAAAGCATACAACAAAATCACCGATGCCATCCTTGGGCTTGCCGACGATTTGGAGGCCGGGCGTGTCCCCAAACCCCTCGACGATATGCCGGCAGCGCCTTCAAAAGCGCCCTGGGTGATCGGTTTGGCCATATTGGGGGTACTGGTACTGATTGCGGTGTTTATGTTCAGAAGGTCAAACAAACCCACCATTGTTCAACTCCCACCCGTAGAGCAAAAGCAGCAGGAGCCCAAAGAATGCCCTGACTTTGATGAACGCGGATTTCGGGTATTATTGATTCCATTTCAAAAACTCGGTGGCGACGATTCCAAACCCGAGTTAGGTATCCAGACCCGTATTCGTGACCTGACGAAACGCAATAACGTCGATACCGACGTCAAAATATTAAAAGGGAACAGGTTTTCCGATTCGACACCCGACGACGATGAAGCCAATAAAACAGGCAAAATATGCCAGGCCGACATGGTGATTTGGGGGCAATATGAAAATGAACCAACCGGTATTTCAGTGGATGTCCGGTATGTATTCACCCAAAACCCCAATTTTTCATCGGGTTCTTCCATTGAAAAATTCAAAAACCTGACGGAGTTGAAATCCAATCAAATGAAATTCAACAGCCTGGAACAAGCCGTGTTTTCCTTGTGCACGATGATGGCTTTGCATGAAGGAAATACCCCGTTGGCTGAAAAATGGCTGGATAAAATTGAAAAGCCGACGAAGGAAATGTTGAAGATCAGGAAGATGTTGAAGGAGGGGAAATAAGGTTTCTACGACTTCCCGGTTATTTGCAAATCATCCAAAAACTGCACCGTTTCGTACAGCCCGTTCAATACCTGGGTATTTGAGGGCAAGCGAATGGGCCCAAGGAATAATTGGGCGCCGGTGAGCAGTAATCGTCCGCCGGCTATACTCTGCGCAATTTGGTCGATATAACCTTGCACCGTTTGCCGGGGGATTGGCTCCTGCAGGATGGTATACACAAATTCGGGCCTGACGACTTCGCAAATTTCTTTTAAATCGTGGGTATTAACGCCGTTACCGATATAGACAGCCCGGAGCCGCCTGGCCTTGATCAAATATTGCATAAAAAGCAGAGGCAGCTCCTGCAATTCTGATTCGGCGGTAAACAGCAAAACGGTCGGCATGCCGGATTTGGCGGAAACGGGAGGCAGCCGGTCGATGGCGCCGATCAGTTTGTTCCGTATGAGGTTGACGATAAATTTTTCCTGGGCAGGATGAATGCTGCTGGTGAGCCAAAGCACCTGAAGTTTGTCCAGGAAAGGGTAAATCAATTCGATCATGGAATTTTCAAACCCATGATCATGGACAAAATCGGAATAAACAGCTTCAAAATCCGCTTCATCCAGATCGATCATAGCCAGTGTCAGCGCCTCGATCTGGCTGTTAATACTCCCTTTATTTTGGGTGATTTCAGCGCCTTTGGCAGTGATATCCTCCGGCTTCATTTTAGCCAGCTTACTGATTTTGACACCGTGCCGGTTCAAAATAGCAATATTAAACAGCAACCGAAGGTTATCGTCGGTGTAATAGCGGATATTGGTATTGGTTCGGGCGGGCGTAATCAGGCCATAACGCTGCTCCCATATACGAATGGTGTGCGCTTTGATACCGGTGAGCTTTTCAAGATCACGAATCGAATAGATTGCCATTGAACCCTGGTTGTGATGGGACTAAAAGGATACAGATTAAAGGTTATTATACTTCGCGCTGTTTGGTTTTGAAAATGGCCTGCGGCTAAAGCATTGGTTTACAGCGCTCAGTATGACAGGTCGTATTCAAAACCACTCTGCGTTGACTATAAATTCCAAACCTAGAACAATTCTATGGGGGAATAGTTTTATGTCATTTGCCCGCAGGCGTTTCCAGACTAAGCGTAACGCGGCGATTCCATTTTCTATTTTCCGGTAAATCCCGTCCTTTCCCTTCATTAGAGCCGTCGTCTTCGGCATTCGGCGCTGCGGGATCAGCTTCTCCAAACACTTCCATAATCATTCTATCAGCTCTTATTCCTTTATAAATCAGGTAATTACGTGCTTCGCGACTTCTGGTAGCAGCAAGCTCAAGATTGGCACGTGCATCCCCAACACCATCCGTAAAGCCCGCAATTTTCAGAATAAATTGCAGATTTTGTTTCATTTTATGTGCAATTTCATCCAGCACCGCTCTCGAGGAAGCATCCAACCCGGAAGAACCGAATCCAAAATAGATGACGTGTTTGGATGGGTCGGGTTTGGGGTTTTGAATAATCACCACCCCATTGCGGATGTAGGGGCAGTGGACGCCTGACAATAAACGCTGCTCTTCCAAATCAATTACGATAGCGTAGGGAAAACCTTTGGCGATCATCTCGGTTTTTGAATTTTCAGCATCTTCCCGCGTTTGGAATTCGCCCGCAGCATACCAAAAAATGCCTGAGGCATCTTCCGTTTCAGAATAGTTGGTGACTCCGCGTTCTTCAAAATACGCAGGATCCTGCTTTTCGCTGTATGCCGCTATTTGCACCCTGAAAGACTGTGCCCAGGCAGCGCTCGTCGCTGTCAGTGTCAAATAACAGATGAATAAAGTCTTTTTCATGGGTGAAATGTTTGTCGATCCCTGTCAAAATGAAGGTTATGACACACACCGATTGGGTTTACATGCGTATTTTGATCCGACAAAAATACAGAATCCTGAACTTTGCAGAAAATTTCGTGCCGAATGACCACGCACATGCTTCGCATTTATTTGATCCGATTTTTTCTTTGGACGCAGGTTGGGGTATTTTGTCATGCGCAAGGGCCGCTCGACGGCTATTTAAAAGGAAAAGGCGTTCTTGATTTCGCCCCGTCCTTTTCATTTAACAACGCCCGCAAATTTCAAGGCGCGCCGGAAAATGTGTACGACGAAATATACAAAGGCCAGATGCTCAGTTTATTTGCCGAATACGGATTGTCTGAGCGACTTGATTTGGTAGCAACGGCATCCATGGTATTTACAGCGACGCAAAGCGGTTTGCAGGATGGCGGCGCGTTTATAAAATTCAGGCCCTTTTACCGTTCTATGGGAGCAGCGGGCAAATTGGGTGCAATCGCTGGTTTGGGCATGACCTTTCCTTTATCGGATTATTCGCCAACTACCACCGGCGCCCTGGGCCGTAAAGCTGTTACCTTACCGCTTCAATTAATCCTGCAATGGGAAACACCGTTAGGTCTTTTTTTCAATTGTACTGCCGGATACCACAACCGGCTCGACAAGTTAAACCCGGCAGATATAGCCCAGGTCCGTTTGCAGCGTCCTGATTTCGATCCAACACCTCCCAAACCCTTCACGACATTTCTTCTGAAAACCGGGTTCCCGGCCCGACACTATTACCTCGACGCCTGGGTGGAGTGGCAAAATACCCGTGAAGGCTCCGATTATATGCCTGGCGTACCGGACTTATCCCAGGCATTCAGGGTATCCTATACACAAGTTGGGGGTACTTTGTATTACTCTGATACCGGAAAAAATGGTTTTTACCTGAGCGGCGGCTACATCCTGAAAGGCAGGAATGTAAGCCACATTGCGCGCCTCACCTTCGGATTTGTCTTTAAATGGACTACTTAGGCAGCCTGATCCGGTAAGTTTTGCCCTCTTTGTTCGTCAGTTTACCATCGATCAGCCAGGGATTATACAGTTTCAGCATCCGGTAGCTGGTATTGTTTTCCTGCGCAAAATCGCCCCAGCTGGGTACTGGCCCCTTCACTTCGACGGTACGGTATTCGCTGAGTGGTGGATATAGGTGATCCTTTTCAATTTCGTAATCGTACTCAGCTGGGTTCTCCATCACTTCTTTGATTGCAACAATTCTGAACGGGTAGCGCATGGTTTCGTCGGCCGCCAGGTTGAGATCGAAAAATGATTTAGCACGTTGTTTAGCCATTTCTTCAGCGATGCGACCAGGGCCGCCGTTGTAGGCTGCAGCTGCGAGAATCCATGATCCGAGGCGTTCTTTCTCTTTTTTCATGTATTTGCAAGCGGCTCTGGTTGCTTTTTCAAGGTGGTAGCGTTCGTCCACTTCCGTATTCACTTCCAGGTTGTATCCGGCAGCGGCATCCTTCATAAATTGCCAAACCCCGCGAGCGCCAGCAGGAGAAATTGCATTAGAAAGCGCACTTTCGGCTACTGCCAGGTATTTTAGGTCGGCTGGAACGCCCTCCTCTTTTAAAATGGGTTCGATGATCGGGAAGATGGCATTCGCCCTTTTCACCGCCAGAATCGTTTGAGAATGAAAATAAACATTCCTCAACAATTCAGCATCCAGTCGTTGTCTTACATCCCAATTATCCATCGGAAATTTTTCACCGC
>JAEUUR010000542.1 GCA_016787465.1 Saprospiraceae bacterium
AGGTTCCTTCCGGCTCGCCCAACACCCAATGGCCGACTCCAGGTGCAGTTCCTGTTGATTCCCAGCCATAGTCCAGTTCAAAGTCGTCGTAATAACCGGGTTGCAATGGAAGTGTGAGCGGCGATGATCCATTAAAAGCAAGGCTCAATGGCAGGTAGCCCCAGGTGCCGGCAGTAGCGGTATAGGCATCGTTTGCAATACAATTGACCACAAAATTACCGGAGGCATCGGTTTGAGCGTAGAATGTTTGGGTGCTTGAATAAACCGTCACTGTTGCGTTTGGAACAGGCGCACCTGTTAAGGCATTGATCACCGATCCGGAACGTGAAACCACATCCAGAGGTTCCAATACTACATTCAGAATGGTTGTTTGTGCGGTTTCGAATTGAAATGGGATCGTTTGAGAAGCGAAGCCCGGTTTGGAGATGGTGGCAGTATAGTTTCCGGGAGTCAAATAACCGGTTTTGAAAATCCCGAGCAAGTTGCTGGTGGTATTCACCCTGGGATCCGGCGCATTGATGGTGATGCTGGCGCCGAACATGGGATTGTTGTCGCAACCATTTAGCACGGTACCTTCCAGGTAGCATGCGCGCTTGTAAGTCGGCGTTAAAACGGTAAGTTTTCCGGGGCTGATATCAGACGTTACGATGGTGCCGGAAGGAAAATACGGATAAGCGCCCCAGCAGCCATCGAAGGGGTCTTGCAGGTTCACCGGTGTGGCCCAGGTGTCGTATCGTCCGACTTCCACCAGGATATCCGGCCTGTGCGCATCTACGATGGTGACCCCATCGGTATACCAGGATGTGATGGCCCAATCATTGAGTACGTGGGTGTTGTGACCGATTGAATTACTGCCATTCACCGTGGTGGAAATACGATCCAGTTCGCGGATATCTTCGGGATTGCTGATGTCGTAGCTGGTTACGAAAGAAGCAAACTTTTCATCGGTGGTGAGGATATGCTTGTGGTCGTCGAGCAGCCAGGTATTGTGGGTGAATTTTGAAGGGGTTTCAATGGTTCCCAAAAGCACGGGGTTGCTTTTGTTCGACATATCAACGATCGACATGATGCCTGCGTTGATATGAGCGGCATACAAGGTGTCGTTTTCCGCAAAACCATCGTGTATGTAACCCAGTTGATCAAACTTGCCGACGTAGGTAGGGTTGTAAGGGTCAGGGTTGAGGTTCAGCACTTTTGCGCCGCCTGAAAAAGTAGCGCCCTGGCCGCCGTAGAGGTAAAGAAATCCTTTTTTTACATCGATATGCAGCGCATGAACGGCATCTACCTGACCGGCGATAGCGCCGTTTCCAGTATAAAAATGATAGGGCAGGGTAGCGCTTGGCAAGGGGCTTAAATCTACGATTTGTAAACCCTGACCGCCTTCGGAAGTTACATAGGCATAATGCCCATACACCTTGATTTCTTTCCAAAGATTGTCGGGCCCGGGAATTTGAACGATTTGTTGCGGGTTGCCGGGGTTGGTTACTTCAACGATGATCAGGCCTTGTGAGCCGCCGAGCAGGGCGTATTCACGACCGTCCTGGGTGTAGCCGCAAATGTTGGCCAGTGTTTGCCCCGGGAAAGTCATGGTTGAACGGAGTTCGAGGTTATAATTTTGGGAAAAAACAGAAAGTGCCGAACAGAGCATGCCGGCAATCAGCAAAGGTTTAGTCGAATGCATCATTAAAATCGCAGGAGATAGTTGAATTGAATGTAAAAGTCACAGATACTGTTTTTCAACAGGCATCACAGTAAACGGGGCAAAAGTAGAAAGTTGATGATCGTCATTTTTGTCGATGTGGTACAATTGCTACAGTTAGTCGGCTAACACACGACAAATCGCCGTTTTCGTCCCGGATTTCTATTTGCCAAACGTGGATTTGGCGCCCGACCCTTAAGCCGCGGCAGGTAGCGGTCACCATTTTGCCGCTGGGAACCGACTTCAAGTGGTTTGCATTGATTTCCAGGCCAACAGCTGTGTGGGTATTCAGGTCTTCAATACTCATGGTGCTGGCAACACTTCCCATGGTTTCTGCCAGGGCAACGCTGGCTCCGCCATGCAAGATGCCAAAAGGTTGAGTTGTGTTTTGGTTAACCGGCATGGTAGCCACCAGGTAATCAGGGCCGATCTCCGTAAAATCAATGCCAAGGGCATGCGCCAATGAATTTTGATTAAATGACCGTATCCCTTCCAGGGTAAATTTTTGTTTCCAACTCATGGGTTACCAGCGTTTATTGTTGATTTTTAAATAATAATGGCAAAATTACTTTTCTAATTGCCGCTTTCGACTTACTTTTGCGACCGTTTTTTTAAAAAGTTCATTTATTTAACGTAACAGACTGATAATGAGACATTACGAAGTCACCTTCATCGTAGATCCAGTCCTGTCGGGCGATGAAGTTAAAGCGACAGCGGAACACATCCAAAAAGATTTGAAACACTTCGGTGCAACAATTCTTGCAGTGGATGAGATTGGCCTCCGTCAATTGGCCTACTCGATAAACAAACGTTCTACGGGCGTTTATTACTGTATCGAATTTGGTACGGTTGCCGCCGATTGGCTGGCGAAATTCGAGCTCAACATGAAGCGCAACGAGCGTTTGCTGCGTTTTCTCACCGTGAAACTCGACAAATACGGCATCAAGTACAACGACGACAAGCGCAATGGCCGCATCGGCTCGCGCAAGAAAAAAACAACAGGCGCTGAAGACCAATCGGTTGCACCTGCTGCGGAAGAAGTTGTACCGGCACCGGAAGTCGTGGATCTCGACGCTTGATCTCCTATTTTTAACCACTAACATTCAATACCTAGCAATATGGCTGCTTCAAGAGAAGATGTAAAGTTCCTGAGCAACCCGAAAATCGGGCTTCGGAATAAAAAATACTGCCGTTTTCGCAAATTCGGCATCAAATACATTGATTACAAAGACCCTGACTTCCTTTTGCAATTCATCAACGAGCAAGGCAAACTGCTGCCACGCCGTATCACGGGCAACAGCCTGAAATACCAGCGTCGCGTATCAACTGCTGTTAAGCGTTCACGCCACCTGGCGATGTTGCCTTACGTTTCCGACTTGATGAAATAACCCCCTCCTCTTCATTATTACAATATTTGAACAATGAATATCATTTTGCTCGAACATATTGAAAAGGTAGGCGCCAAGCATGAGGTCGTCAAAGTAAAAGACGGCTACGGACGCAACTACCTTATTCCCAAAGGCTTGGCCATCGTTGCCAACAAGCCCAACCTCGCCCGTCTGGAAGGTTTGAAAAAACAATCGGCGAAAAAAGAAGGCGCGTTGGTTGCTACTTACAAAGAACTGGCAGCAAAACTCCAGGGCGTTACGCTGAAAATCGCGGCTAAAGCCGGCGATACCGGCCGTTTGTTCGGATCTGTTGGTAGCCAGCACATTGTAAAGGCGCTTGCTGAAAACGGCGTTGAAGTGGATAAGCGTATCGTTGAAATGCCCGAAGAAGTAAAAGAACTCGGCAATTACACCGCGATCGTGAAATTCCACCCGGAAGTACAAACAGAAGTTGCTTTCGAAGTTGTTCCTGAAAGCGGCGAATAAACAACAACCGTTTATACTTCGCGCTTCTTGGTTTTGAAATTAGCCTGCGGCTAAAGCATTGGTTTGCAGCGCTCAGTATGACAGGTCGTATTCAAAGTCATGCTGCGTTGACTATAAATGGAAAGATTTCCGCTTAAGTTGGTCGATATGGATCCCGGATTTTTCAAAAATCCGGGATTTTTTTTGCCCTATTTGTTATCCATCTCCTAATAGTGGAACATTTCAATCGCACGTCCGTTTATTTCAGGTTTATCTTTGCGGTGTTCACCTTTTAAATTCCCAAATTCCTGCGGAAAAATGACAAATGCCGTCATTCGTCGTGTGATCGTTCTGGGCGCTATTGCCTGCCTCAGTTTGCTGACCGTGCAAACGTATTGGGTGTTCCGTACCTGGGATTTACAGGAACGCGAATTCAACCGGAAAGTAAATCAGGCCATGTTGGACGCCGCCAATCAATTGGCCACACTCAATTTGTTTATTCTTCCTACGAACAAACTGGTTGAACAGGTTTCTACCAATTATTGGGTGGTGAACGTCAATAATCCATTCGATGCAAACGACCTTGAATACATTTTAGATAGAGCTTTTGAAACACAAAGCCTCAAGGAAGATTATTTGTTTGGTATTTTTGATTGTACCAGCGACCAAATGGTGCAAGGCAAATTTGTCAAATATTCAACCAGAAGTGAAAATAAAGTCGCGTTGGAAGAGCCCTTGTCCAAACACCCCGACAGCGATTTTATCTATTATTTCGGCGTACAGTTTCCAGGGAAAAGCGGCAATATCCTCAGTAATATGTGGCTTGTCATCACCTTTTCCGTGTTGATGCTGATTACCCTGACGTTTTTCATTTATTCCATGTTTGTTATTCTGCGTCAAAGACAACTTTCTGAACTACAGCGGGATTTTATCAATAACATGACCCATGAATTTAAAACGCCGATTTCTACGATCAATATTTCCAGCGATGTGCTTCAACAAAGTGAAAAAATAAAGGAAGATCAACGTTTGAATCGATATGCAGGTATCATCAAAGAACAGGTGCTTCGATTAAATACCCAGGTTGAAAAGGTGCTGCAGCTGGCCAAAATTGAACGTGATAATGTGGAATTAAATGTGGAAAATATCAATTTGGCTGAGTTGATACACAGCATTTTTCCTTCTATCGAGCTTAAAACAAATGATAAACAAGGCGCCCTGCATCTGGATTTACAAGCTACGCATGTACAGGTACGCGCCGATCGTCTGCATCTGACCAACATCCTGCATAACCTGGTGGATAATGCCGTAAAATATTCGAAAGAAAAACCGGAAATTCACATCCGTCTCCTCGACGACCCGATGGGGTTGGCCCTCATTGTACAGGATAATGGCATTGGTATTCCCAAGGAACATCAAAAGCGGGTGTTTGATAAGTTTTACCGGGTTCCCACCGGTAATGTCCACAATGTAAAAGGGTTTGGTTTGGGCTTATTCTACGTCAAAACGATGTGTAAACTTCATAAGTGGCGTTTATCGCTTGATAGCGAACCCGGTAAAGGTACGGCGATCAAAATTGTTATGCCCGCCAGTTAGATTTATTAATTTCTGCCACTTTCTCTCACCATACCTGCAACCATTGCTTTAAAACTGTCGGCTTTCAATAGCTGTTCCAGTGAAAGATGCATTCTGTATTGCCAGTAATGTTTGGGATTTGCCGGAATATTAATCCGTTCGTCGTGCGGGTTTTCCCGCCTCAAGGCGCCGTCCATACCTAACAAATCCTGTAATTGGAAAACAGCCCACATGGCCGGAGCATGAAGGTGTTGCGCAAGCATTAATTGCACCACCCAGGGTTCGCAGAAATAAGGGGCATCGCCTTGTTGGTTCAATACGTTGTTGTAAAATCGCTGGGTCAGGTTCCGGTCTTCTTCCCACCAACCCCTCAGCACACTCATGTCGTGTGTGCCCGGCGTTACAACGCTTAAATAAGGCGCATCTTTGGGATGAAAAAATTCGGAGCCCGGCGCTTTGGGCATCCGTTGAATTTCCAGGCTGAGTAAACCCAACTCTCGCATAACGCCCGGTACGCATGCCGGCACAAGACCCAGGTCTTCCCCACAAATGAGCATGTTGGATGCTCGTTTGAGGGCAGGCAATTTTTCCATGGCCTCGTTTTTCCAAAAGTCATCTTGCCGGCGATAGAAATAGTTGACATACAATTGTTTAAGCGGCTCTTTAACTTCGTGCGGCAAATCCCGGAACGAACTTGTTTTTTCCATGTCGAATCGGAAAGCGCCTTGCCACGGTTGTCCTTTCGGCACTTCATCGCCCAACAAAACCACGTTGGCGATCAGATCAAACAAACCTTGTTTCAAAGACGCATTGCGTGTATCGGGCGCAATTGACTTGAAATAGGCTTCTGTTTTTTGCTGGCTGGAAAACGCAGGAATCAGATCGAAGCGGCCATCGGATCGGGGTTTGAGGCAATGCTGCGCCACCCAGGCGGCCTCGTTTCCGAAAATTTCATGAAGTATATGTTCTGTGATATACGGCTTGCAGAGGCGGTCGAAACTGAAGCCCACACCTGCTTCGCGCAGTTCGGTTTCGGTGAGGGGCAAAGCCGGTGAAAAGACGCCTAAAATTCCTTCAACGGCATCCAGTGGGATGCTCCAGATACGGAAAAAGCCCAGGATATGATCGATCCTGAATGCGTCGAAATAGTGGCTGAGTTGTTCAAATCGTTGTTTCCACCAAGCGAAACCATCCTCTTTCATTTTTGCCCAATTGTAGGTTGGGAAGCCCCAATTTTGTCCTTTTTCCGCGAAAGGGTCGGGAGGTGCGCCTGCCTGGGTGTTCATATTGTACAGTTCGGGTGCTACCCATGCATCAACGGAATGGCGGTAAATTCCAATGGGCAGGTCGCCTTTAAGGGCAATACCTAAAGCGTGTACATAATCAACGGCCGATTTTAGTTGGAGGTGCAAATGCCATTGAACAAACAGGTGTAGGGCGATTTGGTCGTAATATAGGCTGGATGGTTCAAGGAGTTTTTTCAAGGCCTTGGCATCATACTTTGCATGTTTTGGCCAAAGGTTGAACTCAGGGGTGCCGTTGGTGTCGCGCAGCCAACAGAATAGGGCATAATCATCGAGCCAGTGTTTGTTTTCAGCATAATAACGGAGCCAATGGTCGTCTTTCTGCCAGTCAGTTTTGAGGAGATCGTACAACTTGCGGATTACATCCCATTTTAATTGCAGAACGGATTCATAATCAACGCTTTCCAGGCTGTTCAGCTGTTTTCTTTTGGGTTCGAGGGGCTTCAACAAAGCCGCATGTTTTTTTCCTGCAAGTTGTTCGAGGTTCAGATAAATCGGGTGCAGGGCAAACACCGAAACCGGTGCGTAGGGATAAGAATCCGTCCAGGTGTGTGTGGAGGTGGTATCATTAATTGGAAGAAGCTGGATCATTTTCATTCCAACTGATTTGGCCCAATCGGCCAGCAGGGGTAGGTCGGTAAATTCGCCGATTCCCCAGCTTTTTTCACTGCGCAAGCTGAATACCGGTATTGATACGCCGGCTGCCCGCCAGGTATTTGACGGTACGCGGAGGAAACCGTCGTGTACCAGCGCTGAAATTTGGTTGCCCGCTTGAGGTGGGATCAGGAGCGTGCGATTAATGCCTTCTTCGAAGCCTAAAAAACGATGCGTACGTGTATTCCAGATTCCGTATTTGTAGCCGAGCGGAAAATGTTCGGCGCTCAGATCAAGCCGGATACTCCACCAATCGCCGTTTTTTTCAAGTAAAAAAGGAGCCGCATTATCCCAGTTGCGCAAGCCGGCGCCGTGGCCAGTCAGGCAAACGACTTCATCCGGTCGGAGCGTTGGGGCCTTCACGCGGAACAACACCGATCCTTTGGCTTTTTTCTGGCCGCCGCTTGCCGGAGAAATGCCAACTTGAAAAGGCTGGGTATAAAACACATTTTCAACGGCGCTGGCGGGGTTCCAGGTGTCGCAGATTTGCAGGCTGTTTTGATGGCAAGCAGACAAATCAATTTGCCGGTTATTTTCCCATTCGGCGGTTTGGCTTCCGTCGGCCGCTTGAAAGACATAAGACCAATGGAGCGTTTTGTTTTTTTTCGGATCAATTTCAAAGGCGCCTTCCCATAATTCATCGTTCAGATAGTTTAGCGGTTGAGGCGCGCCTTGATTGACACAAACGTGCAGTGATTCCCCGAAGCGGGTATGGTAGCGAAGGTAGAATTGTATTTTCATGGCTGTATAATCGGACAAAGGTAGTGGTAAACCTTGGTTGGGATTAAACACCGGCAAGGATATTCGGATCAAATTTCGGGCGCAGCGGTTTGGTTTTTTTCAAAAAAGGTGGTACTTTTAAAATAAGGCCACCCTAGCCAATATGTAATCTTTCACACGCTTCAATCATTTGACCATGAAAAAACACACTCACCCGCTCCGATGCGGTGTATATTATCACATTTACAACCGTGGTATTAACGGAGAAGATCTATTCAAAGAAGAACGAAACTACCCTTATTTTCTAAAAAAATACGCACAGTACATACAGCCGGTAGCAGACACTTATGCCTACTGTTTGTTAAAAAACCACTTTCATTTACTGGTACGAACGAAATCGGCGGCGGACGTAATAATTAACGTTGGAAGGGTTGGAAACCCTTCCGACGTTAAAGACGAAATGTTCGCCGCCAAACTTATCAGCAACCAATTCGCCAAGCTATTTAACAGTTATGCCCAGTCGATCAACAAAGCCTACGGGCGTACCGGAGGCCTGTTTGAAGAACTGTTTCGGCGAATTCCGGTAAACAACGAACGCTATTTTAATCAATTGGTATTTTACATCCATGCCAACCCGCAGCGACATGGCTTTGTATTGGATTTCAGAAACTACCCCCACTCCTCCTACCGTGCCTATCAGTCATTAAAAGACACCAGCCTGAAGCGGGAAGAATTGATCCAAAAATTCGGCAACCTGGAAGCATTTAGCAACTACCACAACAGCCATCCGTTGCTGACATACCTGCCCAAATTTGAAATTGAAGTTGATTAAGCTTTTGTCCGCA
>JAEUUR010000551.1 GCA_016787465.1 Saprospiraceae bacterium
TTTGAAGGTGAGCACAAAAAGGGCTTGAAGGATGGGCCCGGCGTTCTCACATTTGAAGACGATGAAGCAGAAATCAGGTATGAAGGTTTATATAAAAACGATCAAATGAATGGGCAGGGCATTGTGAGCTATAAGGACAAAAAAACTGAAAAAGTTGAAACATTTACCGGAGAGTTCAAAGATGACGCACCTTATAACGGCAGTTTAGTTGAAGTGAATCGAAAGGGTGAAAAGAGAACCGCAACAATAGTCAATGGGAAGCAAGGAAGGTATAAAAAAGAAAAGCCGGCGGGTGAGAAATGAAGTGTTTCTTAACCTCAACCAATCAATAACACCAAAATGAACACTCCCCAATACTACATCATTGCTCTTTTGTTTTTCTCGATTCTGGCTTGCCAGTGGGAAGCGCCGAAAAAACCGTTGAATGAACCGACCGACCAAGTTCGCTTGACAGACAGCCTCATTCTATCCTTGATTTATGACAACGTGGAAAAATCAAAGGAGGCCTGCTGTATGAAAAGCTACAATAAGTATTTCAGTACGGTTACTGCCGATTCTTCAGAATTTACGCAGGCACATTGGAAAGAACTCGACGCACATCGAATTGAATATTTCGTCGAGCATATCGAGGAAATTACAGAAGCCGGCATTACCAAATTTTTAGTCGTGTTGGGCGGCGCCGGTAGCAGTTGCCATGCGTGCCCGGGTGTGTGCGCAGGTGCAGTGTTTGTGCGCGAAGGGACAGGTTGGAAACTGGAAATCTACGAAAACGACATAGTGGTGATGGGTCAAACGGGATACCCTGTCAACGAAGTAGCCGTGGCGAGAGTCAAGGATGGCTACGGCATTATTTTGAAAAACGGAGGCATTTGGCAAGGAGTCAATTGGCGCTATTTTTCGGTCGTGCTTTATAAAAACGGCGTTTTTATAGAAGCCCTTTTCGAGCCGGTCGTTTATTCATCCGATAATTGGTCGAACGCGGAAAACGATATTTTTACCAAAGCTTACGCCTATACATCACATATCTGGTTCGAACCCGGCGGCGGCGCTTTCGACGACATGTTGGTGCATTTTCAAGGTACTATTTTGGACAAGAAGAATCAAAAACCTGTGCATTTAAACCAAAAAGTGCGCTTTGAATATAAAAACGGGCTATTCACGACTGATGAACTGTTGCCGGAGTAAGAGGAATACCCCAACCCTAATTTCGGCGACTTAGCGCCCCCCTCATAGTTTTGTCATCACTCGCTACTTCCATATTCCGCCCCTTCAGGGCTTTTCTGTTACGCCAGTCTATCCAGCAGGGCTTCACCCTGCTTTGGTAGATTCCGCCCTTTCAGGGCTTGCGTCAACAACCCCTCACCCCAACCGCTCCAACAACTTCTTCGTCGCCTTAATACCTTCTGCCTCGCTCAGCTTATCGCCTTCGTATTCGATGCCGATGTAGCCCCGATACCCGCCGTCGCGCACGATTTTCAGCATTTTGCGGTAGTCGGTTTCGATGCAATTGCCTTCCGGATCGAAATCGTAGGATTTGGCGCTGACGCCCAGTGCATAGGGCATGAACTGGCTCGTCACTTCATAACGATCGCTCCATTCCGCGCATTTCCTTTCCCCTTGTGTGCCTTCATAACGCATACAAAAGTTACCGAAATCGGGCAGAATGCCGCACGATTTTATCCCTACCTGTTTCATCACGCCGGCCAGCCAACCCGAGTGTCCGGAGTAGCCGCCGTGGTTTTCCACCATGATGTTGATGTTGTACGCCTTGGCGAAGTTGGTGAGCTGCGTCAGCGATTCCACCGAAGCTTTAGCCACTTCCTCCGCACT
>JAEUUR010000587.1 GCA_016787465.1 Saprospiraceae bacterium
CCCCTTGCGTCTCAGGCTCAGACATCCAGTTCCACTTATCTGGAAGCCACATACATTAAGGTTACACCCGGCATGAACGAGAGTTACCTGAATGCCAACAAGATTTTTAAAAAGCTGAATAACGGCCGCAAGGAAGCCAAAGCCCTCAACTTTTGGGGATTGTACAGAAGGGTGTATCCCATCAAAGGCTCGATGGATTTTGATTACGCTATCCTTGAATTGTTCCCGAGTGGCAAGGAAATGCAAGCCAGGAAAGAATTGACGGCATGGGATGAGCCTGTAAAAGGATTAACGGCGAAAGAAATCTCCATGTCCATCGGGGTGTTAAATACAGTAAGAACCATCGTCGCCCGTGATGTTTTTGATCCAAGATTCGGGGCGGGTGATGCCACAAATTTATCAGTAGGCGATTATGTGTTGAGGTCAAAAATCAAGGTTTCTGATGCCAATATGGAAGCTTATGAAAAGACCCTTGAAACGGTCAAGCCGGTAATGGAAGAGGCCATGAAATCGGGCAAAATCAAACACTGGAATGTATTGAAACGTGCGATTGCAACCAACGTTGACGGCGACTACGACTTCCTGGTGGTCTTCTACTTCAAAAATCTGGACGAAGCCTTGGCCTATTCAAGCGGGATAACGAGTGTTGCTGATGAGTTTAAAAAAGTATTCCCCAAAGATGACTTTGCCGCTTTTCGCAGCAAGCAAATAGCGCTTCGGGAAATCATAGGTCAGGAATTGTGGGAATTGGTGGAGAAGACGGATTAAAAACACGTCATTTAGGCTTGAATCCTTATTAACAAGGAGTTACAAGAGTTACAGGAGGTGCAAGAGTTCTTTTAGATACTCCTGTATTACTCCTGTAACTCTTGTAACTCCTTGTTAATAAGGGTGACTGAAGTTTAAGGGACATTTCATCAGCAAGCCGGAAGTGACGAAAGTATAGTTCAGGCATGTTGCCTACCTTTGCCACCATGAAACCATTTTTCTTTGTTTTTTTAGTATCCGTTACTTGCCTCCCAGGCCTATTTGCTCAATCGAATGGCAACTTGAAAATAAGCGTCCATGCTGATCTAGGGGGTGTATTATACCTGCCAAAGCCCACCAAAGGTATCTTTTACGTCCCAACCAGAATGCGACATAGCTTGGGTTTTTTGGTCGACATAAACTACAAAAGATTTAATCTGGAAACCGGCATTCAACGATTTACCTATCCCGTAACGATGGCACTGAAGGATACAGCCGTTCTGATAGGTCTGGAAAGTTCAACGAACAGTGAATTTACAGCTTTCCATCGGGTTCCTATTTCTCTTGGGTATGTGATTGATTTGAAAAACAACCACTTCACCCTTGAGCCTTATTTGACCGGCGGAGCACTGATTTCTGCCTCTGGTTACTCCAATCTTACAAACTATAGCAACGGCAGTTTGATGAATGCTACCGATACTGTTATTCATAGTTTAACGCACGGGATGCAAAGAAGTGAAAAAAGCGCTTTTTACGGGGGAGTTGGTGCAAAACTCCAGTACAGGCACAAGAAAATGGCTTTCACATTGAAGGTAGAATATTTTCAAACACTGGATGTCTGGACCACATTGTACGGAGTTTACCAACGAGAAAGCATACAAAAAGGATCTTTGGTTGCGAACCAGTCTTTTCAATCGCGGGATAGAAATATTATTTTTGGAATTTCGGTGGGCAGGTATTTGTACCACTAACGATTTTGCCCGGAATTAGGATATGCTTCAATTATTTCGTACCCTTGTAGAACCAATCCGGCACCAGAACCCGGTGTTTCACTTTGAAAACAATCTGCTATGAATATTCCATCCACCCTTCCCACTACAAAAACGCTGGTCTTCTGTTTCATGCTGGCCACCGGCTTTACCCAGCGCCTTTCCGCACAGATCACGATTGATAATTCTGTTTTCCCGGTCGTTGGCGATACGCTTCACTTTGCCTTCGGCAACCAGCCTGGCGCGATCAATCAGATATATACACCACCCGGCTTCGGACAGCAATGGAACCTGAGCAATTTGCAACCCACCCATTTCTGGAACCAGGTTTTCAAAAACCCGCAAACCGGCGCCGCGTCAGCCAACTTCCCCGGGGCTTCTCTCCTGTACCATCCATACAACTCCGACAACCAGGTCTACTTGCACGTAAGCGGTACGCAGGTGCTCAATATGGGCTATTTTGGGCTGGATGAACTGGGGCTGGGTTTGAATTTGTTGTTTAAAAACGTGCCGGCGTTGGAAGATTCATGGGCGCCGATCAATTTTTTCGACTTGCATCAAAGCGCCTCCAATGTATTAACCGCTTTCGATGCACCCATTGCACCGCCTGTTTTACTGAATCTGGTGCCCACAGCCGATTCTTTCCGAATTCGTGTTTCCTATCAACGGGTTAGCGCCATCGATGCCACGGGCACCATGAGCATCCCTGGCGGCACTTTTGAAGTGTTGCGGAAAAAACAAACCGAATACAAGTCAACAGCAGTAGATGTGAAAGTGGCGCCCCTCGGATGGATAGATATTTCGACCATTGGCGGCCAACAGCTTCTCCCACTTGGAACCGATACAAGCACTACCTTTCATTTTCTGAATAACGTGTCGAAAGAACCGATTGCGATTTGCACCCTGAATACGGCGCAAAACACAGTAACCAGCGTGCAATACAAAGCGGTATCACCAACTACCGGAACCGACGATATCGCAAAGGATCAAGCACAGTTTGGCCTTTTTCCCAACCCCGCCCAACATGCTGTTACGCTCCAATGGGAATTACAAAAAGCCGCCGACGTGCGCATCGTGTTGTTTGATGAAACCGGCCGGCAATTGCACACACTGCTCGAGGAGACGATGGCTGCCGGCTTACAAACAATCGACCTTGCCCTACCGAAAACCCAACCTGGACTGTATTTTGTCGGGTTGTTAGCCGACGGTGTTTTAAAATACAGGACAAAACTATTGATATACCGTGATTAGGGTGATTTTGATGATTTGAATGAGGATAAAATCTTGACTTTCAGATGATTATCTGCTTTCCGTTTTCACAACCACCTTGCCTCCAAAGTAAATCATTATCAAAAGAGCGACCCTTGCGACTTGGGCGGTACGGCGCCAATGTGTTTGTAGGCTTTTTCAGTAGCTAACCGCCCGCGCGGTGTGCGTTGCAAATAACCTTCCATGATCAGAAACGGTTCGTGTACTTCTTCGATGGTACCCGGTTCTTCACCGACGGCGGTAGCCACGGTGGTCAGTCCGACCGGACCACCTTTGAATTTATGCACAATGGCATTGAGGATACGAATATCCATTTCATCTAATCCGGCATCGTCCACGTCGAGTGCAGTGAGTCCGTAACGTGCGATGTCGGCATTGATCGAGCCGTCGCCTTTGATTTGTGCAAAATCGCGAATACGGCGCAGCAAGGCATTGGCGATGCGCGGTGTTCCGCGGCTGCGGCGGGCAATTTCCAGGGCGCCTTCCTGTGTAATGGGGATT
>JAEUUR010000625.1 GCA_016787465.1 Saprospiraceae bacterium
TTGGTGTTGAGGGGAGTCGGATACCTGCCTAAAGAACTGGCGGTTGGTTTCTCCCAATACAAAGCCAATTTTGACGGGATCACGGTGACGTATGTTCCGCCCGTCCAGGTCACAAAACCGGCATACCAGACGCCGAAAGCCACCTCGTTCGCCATGCGCGACTCCGACCTGCACAAAGAAGCCTCAAGGGCAGGGCAGCTAAAAGAATTCGATAAAGCAGAACGCCTGTACCGGGAAGCCATTGATAAAAACATCAACCGAGCGGCCGCTACCAGGGATTTGGCGATGCTGTTGGATCAGTTGAAAAGACCTGAGGAGGCTGTAGAACTGCTGGAAAAAAAAATCGGATAAGAGCGATCAGGACAAACAAATATTGTCCACTTTGTATCACAAACTAAAGAAGTTCGAAAAGTCGATCCAATTAAAAGAAGAACTGTACCAAAACTATGTAAACGCCGTCAATGCAAAAAATACCAAAGACTCCATAACGGCTGTCCGTAACAAAAAAATTACGATGCTTTCTGAAATAGCACGCGGCTATTTTGGATTGGAGCAGTTTACAAAAGCCATAGAAAGTTACAAAAGAGCGCTCACGTTTTCACCTAACGACTTGAACATCCGGCGGAACATCGCGATTTGCCAATTGAAAAACGGCGAGGTTGCATTGGCTACCAAAGAGTTAAGTGCACTGGTGCAGGAAGGGGATAAACGATCGATGGAGTTATTGCAAGCGATCGAGGAAGATGCGAACGCGCCGAATATTGACATCATTATTGCCAACTTGATGTCGCAACGTTCTACCGATTTGGGACAATTTACGCAGTTTTATCTGGATCGTTGTGCGTATAAAGGGGTTCCTCCTGAGCGGATTGAAAACGGGAAATACACAGCACCGGAGCAGAAGGATCTGGAGGTCGACATGGAAAAACTGGAAAAGGCGGCTGTTGCACTTGGTACGGCTCGCCCTGGCGAACGAAGTGAGTTTATGCTTTCATTGTCCAAGATCATTTTCGACAGCCAAACTAACGACCCCTATGTCTATCGCTTCCTGTGTCGTCACTTTACATCCAAAGCCGACTCCGCGATTTATGAAGGGAAAGCATTGGATACGGTGAAAACCTATTATTTGGAAGCGTTAAAAGTCTTTGACCCTTACACAGAAGAAAAAAACAACAAACAGTCATTTGACGAGCAGGACGCGGTTAATGCTATGTACCGCTATATTTATGCCCAATTAGGCGCAGGTGAAGTGCCCCTCGAGGCCATTTATTTAGGTATTGTTGATGCTTTACAAAAACAGAAAAAACAAATACACGATGCTTGTGAAAAAGCCTTCAAGGAATCCTTTAAATCGTATGGCAATTATGACCGAATTTTAGATGCTATCCGGCTATTGATTGCCACCAGTCCGTTGTACGGTAGCCGGCGTTTATTACAAATCCTTCATGAAGAACCGCAATGGTTGGAAATCTCTGTTGAATACCTCAAGCAGCTTGTAGAGCAAACTCAGATTCAATCCAAACCCAATTTTGAAGAATTTGCTAAAGCCTGGCAGGAAGCGGCAAATCTGTTGCTGGAAAGAGAAAATGAAGTGGCTTCTCAAATTAACCTTTTACGCCAGTTTTCCTTATCGAATGCCTGGTTGACAGAAACCGCACAACGGATCGATAATTTATTATTAGGCAGATTCTCTTTCGAACTCGACAAAGATTATCTACGACGACTCGGTATTATCATCGACGATTGTATTACATATCAAAATGCCAATGGATTTGATGATCGAATCGGTCGTTCCAGTGATTTGGAGAACAAGTGCCGGAAGTTGATGGAAGATATTGAAAAGAACCCGACCAAACACGCTATTGAAGATATTTATGAGGTCGTTGGTCATATTCGATCTGTGCTTACTGCTGATATTGACCGTTTTTATGAGGAAAACAAACCAGAATTGACCTTTGATTCTGGGGTCAACAATTACATCCTCAAAGAAGATCAAAGCTTGGATGTACAAATTACCATAAAAAATACCGGGGCAGGCCATGCTGAACAGATTGAGTTGGAAATTTCATCCAACCCAAGTTTATACTCAGTGGCCAAGTCCAACACCATCAGCCACGGTACCGTGCGCGCAGGCGCAGAGGAAACCATCATGATGAATTTTATTCCTACTGAAACGGCTAAAACTGCCAAGGAGTTTTCTTTTAAGGTGGGTTGCAATTACAAGACCCGCCGCGGGGAACCAATGGAAAACGAAAGCGATCCGATCAGTGTGCAGATTGGTTCGGATGAGGATTTTGTTCCGATCAAACCGAATCCTTACGCGCAGTATGCCTCTTCCGATGTTGTAGATAATAAAAAGATGTTTTATGGACGCAGCGAGTTTATTGAAAAGGCCTATGAAATCATTTGTAACAACCACAAAAGTTTTGCGATTTCCGGCCAGAAAAGGGCAGGAAAGTCATCCGTGTTGCACCATTTGGGTTTGAAACTCAGGGAGAATCCCAATCTGATCATAGTAAATGTTGGGAATATCGGAAGGTTGATCGACCTAAAATCAAAAGCATCTTTTCTTGCGCAGTTGCTATGGAGTATTTTAAGGATACTCAAGAATGAACTTACTGGACATAATACCTATGCGGAGATTGCCAAACACATTCCGGACCATGAGCAGTTTTACGCCCACATAACACCGGCACAGTATTTTGAAGAAATCATTTTAAATGTAAAAAATGAACTCAACAAAGTTTCTGATT
>JAEUUR010000626.1 GCA_016787465.1 Saprospiraceae bacterium
AACTGGCTCCAGATAAAATGTAAAGGAACGGCACAAAATCCGTTTGGAATTGGCGCGAAAATAAAAGTATTCGACGCAAACAATGTGCTGATTTTGGCCCAGGAAATGACCACTGTACGCGGGTTTTATTCATCTGTTGAACCAATTATACAAGTTGGGCTTGGGAATCAAACTGCTTCTAAAATTGAAATTGAATGGTTAGAAGGCAGGCATCAAGAATTGTCTCAAACGTTTGTAAATCAAAGAATTATATTAGACATTCAGCAGGCGTCGGTGGGCGCACGCACACCTGCCCTACCCTCAGCAAAAAAATTATGGGAAGAGACCCCGGCATTGGAAGGATTGAATTTTACCCATCAGGAAAACCAGTTTGAAGATTTTGATCGGGAAAAATTGTTGCCTTACCGTTTTTCAAGAAGAGGACCTTGTACTGCTGTGGGTGATCTGGATCAAAATGGAACGGAGGATATCTATTTCGGAGGTGCATCCGGCCAAACAGGCCAAATATTTTTACAAAATCCCAATGGATCATTTCGGTTAGTTCATCAACCTGCTTTTGAACCCGACCGATTGTGTGAGGACACAGGGTGTCTGCTTTTTGATGCGGATGGAGATAAAGATTTGGATTTATATGTAGTAAGCGGCGGAAATGAATCGCCTCCTGCCTCCCATGTATATCAGGATCGGCTTTATTTGAACGATGGGAAAGGTCTGTTTTTAAAATCCGAAAATTCGCTTCCCAAAGAAACCGGGGCCGGAAGTGCTGTTTGCGCCATTGATTTTAACAAAGATGGTGCTACCGATTTAGTTGTAGGCGGTAGTTGCATGCCAGGGATGTTTCCGAACCCGGAGGAGAGTATGCTTCTCTTAAACGACGGTACTGGCAAGTTTGCGAACAAAACAGAGGAATTTGCACCATTACTTAAAAGACCAGGTATCGTGACGGCTATTCAAGTCGCTGATGTAGACAAAGATGGATCGCAAGACATCATTATAGCCGGCGAATGGATGCCCATCACCATTTTGAAATGGACGGGCGCAAAATTTGAAGAATCAACGCAAAAATTAGGGCTGGAACATACGCATGGCATTTGGAGATCACTCACTGTGCTGGATGTTGATCAGGATGGCGATTTGGATATCATAGCCGGAAATATTGGGCTGAACACCAGGTTCAAAGCATCAATTGAAGCTCCGCTTAGGTTGTTTGCCCAGGATTTTGACAAAAACGGCAGCTTGGATCCAGTTATGGTACAGGCTGAGAATGGCATTTATCATCCGGTTATTCATCGTGAGGCTCTCGCATTTCAGATGCCTACGATACGCAGGAAATTTACCCGTAACACCCCGTATGCTTCTGCTCCAATTGAATCTATTTTGGATCCGGAATTGATACTATCCGGCACAAAATTGAAAGTGGAAACGTTGGTATCCCAATGGTTTGAAAATTCAAATGGCAGGTTTCATGGGCACAACTTACCTCAAGAGGCACAATTGAGTGCTGTTACAAAAATACTTGCTGATGATTTGAATGGCGATCATAATCCGGATCTGCTGGTTTTGGGAAATGATTATGGCATGGAAACAGAAACCTACCAATTAGACGCGTCCAATGGGTTGGTGTTGTTGGGAAATGGTCGGGGCGGCTTTTTAAAAGAAAAAAATGGAATAGGTGCGACTGGAGAGGTGCGTTCAGCAGCAAAAATCAAAGGCGTCGCTCACATGGAGTATCTGGTTATCGCAAATAATAATGCGCCCATTCAAGTATTCAAACGCATATCTAGTACGAATTGACTAAAGGTGTCAAACAGCGCATGGGCTTACCTTAGCGTCTGTACCAAAAGAGGTTTTATTTAATCCGAGCCTTGCCTAGGAGAACATTTCACGCGATTCTGTTTGTCATATGAGGATTTTCCCGAGTTTTAATCTGTTTTTTGGAGTCTTGTTTTTCTATGTTTTTGTACCCTTTTCCGGGCTCCATGCGCAAAACGCTGCCACCTTAAAAATTCAACAAACCACCGTTTCTGTTCCAGTAACTCCCATGTTGCTGCGCGACTCTGCGCACCTGTTTACCATTGAACAAATTCGCACACCGGATTTGCAAAAACAGTTTGTACAATCGGAAACGCCCTATTTGTCGTTCGGTCCGGAATTAAGTGCCTGGTGGCTACATTTTAAAGTAATCAATGAGTTAAAAACGCCCAAAACCCTGGTGTTATGGTTGAATCGTAAAAACTTTGACGTATTCCAACTGTGGCAATTGCGCCCCGACAGCACCCTTATTCCTTTTGCAGAAGTTGGAGCAAAACATTACGATGATCCTAAGTTCGCCCTGACAACAGGTTATTATATGGCCGTCACCCTAATGCCCGGGGAAAATACATTTTGGGCAAGAGCCGCCAATGATGTGGGTGCGATGCACCTCAATTTGAGCTTTCATACGCCGGATGATTTCGGTATCATGAGTCGGAAAAGCATGTTGCTTTTTGGCTTATTCCTGGGTGTCATGCTGGTGTCGTTGGTGTTTGCCGGTCAGTTATATGTGATGTACAAAGACAAAATGTACCTGTTATATTTTGCTTATGTATTGGTCGTATTAATGCGCGAAGCTTATAACCATTCCGCCGTCGTTTCTCTGTTTCCAGTGATGCAACGCCATAGTATTTCTTTCCTGATGGTTGCAACCTACGGCATGTTTTACCGGTATTTTATCAGGCTTTGGGAAATCAACAGCATATTAGACCGGATTACGAAGTGGTATTTGGCCGGTATGTTCATTTTAGTTGGCATTTTTACCATTTTAGTTTCTTATGAGCAAGGGCCTATCTTAAAACTGGTATTCACTGCCGTGATGATATCCATTTTAGTGATAACCGCACTTTCTGCATGGGTAGTGATTTCAAATTTCAGGAAAAATATCAGGGCCCGGGTTGTCGCCATTGCCTTCGTTCCATTGGCCGCCGCATTTATATTAAATCTGCTGCGCAATATTAATGTCATCCCTAATTTCCCATTTATCCAAAGTGCCGTAATGTGGGGATTCATCATAGAGGTATTGATTTTCACTGTTGCATTCATCAAATGGCATGCAGCAATAGAAAGCGACCGAAATGTGCTTCAGGCAAAATTAAATTTAGAGGAAAAGGAAAAAACCATTGCAATTCAAGCCGCTGAACAGCGCGTAAAAGACCGCATCGCCCGTGATCTGCACGACGATATTGCTGCCTCCATGTCTGGGATCAGAATTTTGAGTAAAGTTGCTCACCAACAATTCGCTGAAAAAATTCCGGAAGCAGGCCCCTTGTTGGAACAAATCAATAAAAGCGCACAAAGTACCGTCGAATCGATCAGTGACCTGATTTGGTCCGTAAAGCCCCACCCGGATTTCTTAAACGATATGGCCGACCGGTTAAGGGAATATGCAGGAAAAGTGCTGGAGGCACAGGATATTGCATATCAGATTAATATTCCACGGTCATTGCCCATCCTGGACCTCGATATTGAAGCGCGCAGGAATGTATATTTGTTGTTCAAGGAAGCCATCAACAATGCAGTGAAGCACAGCAAATGCACCCAACTTGACATTCAGCTTTCCGTTGATAAAAAGCAGATTTCCATGTTGGTAAAAGACAATGGAGTCGGCTTCGATTACAAATCCAAACTGGAAACAGGTGTTGGACTCGGATTGAACAACATGTCCAAAAGGGCAAGGGACATCGGAGGCGACCTCAAGATCGCCTCCGAGCCAGGAAAGGGAACTGTAGTTTCGTTCACCTTGCCGGTAGCAGGATAATTATCTGACAATCAACTTTTTGGGTGCAATTTGATTGTCCGGATTCAGTAAATCGACAGGTTGAACGAAATATACGCCCGGAGTCAACTGTCCTAGAGAAAGGGCCGGAGTATGGTTGAAAAACACCTGACTGAATACTTTTTTTCCTGAACCTTCATACACCGTGATTTGCACCTTTTTTGTTGCCTCCGGCAAAATGACATTCAAGGTTTGACCGTCATTCGGATTGGGCGACATCTGCCAGTTTTTATCGTAATATTCCGGCAATACAGTGCCCACAGTGGCACAGGTAAGCGATTCGAGTAAAGTGGTGGCATTTACCCAGAAGGTATCCAAATGAGGTGCATAAGCTGCCAAATCGTAAATATTTGTGTGGCCGCCACCCGGCACAATATGCAAGGAATTCCACAAATTAATTTGTTCGGCCTGCGCATGGATTTTGGAGCTTCCTTCCAGGTAGGCGATGTTTGCCGCCAAGCCGGAAACGAATGGAACTGTTTCATCAGCAGTGCCATGGATGCTTACCAAAGGCGTTTCGTTCGGGTCAATCCAGATGCTCCTGTATAAACCGCCCGACATATTGACCACCGCGCCGCTTGAAGACGAAAATGATTGATTGGCGGAAGTGCCGCTAACCCCATCCAGTCCGCCGTTGTTATCGATTAATGTTTGCAAAAATGCCGGCACATCATCACTACCGTCCAGGTAAGCGCAGTGAAGCGCAGTAACGGCGCCTGCAGAATAGCCGCCAATAAATATGTGGTTGACATCGGCTTTGAACTGATTGGATGTTGCCGCATCTTCCCTGAAATACCGAACTGCCGCCCGCATATCGCCCACAGCTTTCACCGCAGTGTCGAACACATCCAGTGAATCGGGGAATCCCAGGTTTAAAAAGGGAAACAAACGGTACGAAATCGTGGCCGCCACATATCCTTTTTTGGCAAGTAATTCGCAATACCTGCCCATCATGGTACGGTCGCCAAATATGAAACTGCCGCCATGAGCCAACACAACTACCGGCCTGGAAACAACCACATCACCATCAGGTTCGTAAACATCCATCATCAAATTAATGGTGCCGCCTAAATGAGAAGTAGTCGGCGCATAAGTAACCGTTGTTTTTTTAAAGGTCGGAAAAACGTTGTCGATGTACCGTGATCCGTCGCAACCCGGGTTTTGAGCTTTCGAAATACTGAGAAAGCAAACAAAAATGAAGCAGGTGGTTAAAACTTTTTTCATTTCAACTAATTGGTTTGTGTGTTATTTTATACGAATTAAATCAATACCGGACTCCCGGATTTTACGATTCAACTCAGGCAATTCATTGGATTTAAGGGTGTTCCATTTTTTTAATTGTTCATCCGCCTGCGCGAACAGAAATCGTCCGACTTCTTTACTCTGGTTAGTGGGTGGTGCATCGCCGTATACATTTAGCCCCATGAGGTTGGCAAGTTTGTCATTCAGGCGAACAGGATAATTCAAAGGGTCTTGCGAGCTTCTGTTTTTCGTTTGATACAATGCTTCTTCTACGGAAGTCATTATTGAGTCGATTTGAGTGGCTTGGAGCCTAATCGATTTGTAAATTTCACTTGTTGGCAGATCATCGGTTAGGTTTTTGATTTGTGAACGAACTGTCCTGATTTCTTTGATTGCTCGGTGCATTTCGGTCAATTTGGCGCCAATTGACTGAACAAACTCCAATTGTTCCGTGTAGGCTTCTGGGGAAATAGCAACCCTGGGATCTTTTTTTATTTCGAAATCAGCTTCTTCCGTTTTTCCAAAAGCGCTCAATCGAACCCGATACTTACCCGGCGTTGCCTTGGCGCCTTCCAAATCATAACTCCAAAGCACCATACCATCAAATTTTTCCGCATCCGGATAGCGCATGTTCCATACAAACAAGTTGGCTCCGGATTTTAGATTTTTTAAGCTGCCAAACAATGGCGATTTGTTCTTCAACGCATCCTGATTGTTAAAAATAGTTGAAAATACCCGGATCGTATCGCCATCGGATTCAAGGATGGCCAATGACACCGTGTCTGTTTCAGCGGGTTTGTTTTTCAGGAAAAAATGTACGAACGAACCGTTCGCCTGGTTTTCACCTGCAGTTTTGGAACCTTTGGCAGCGCTTCCGTTCATCCTGTAGGCAGGCGCCGGTTTGAATAAATGGATGTATTTTTGGCTCAAATCTCCTTTGGACAAAAAATCGGGTGTTTGTATAATTTGATGCAAAGGACTTAAATCGTCGATCGACCACATCGAACGCCCTTGTGTGGCTGCAATCAGGTGGTTGTCTTTGATTGTCAAATCGGTAATCGGTACCGTTGGGAGGTTAAGCTGCAGCTTTTGCCAATAATTACCGTCGGTAAAACTGATATACATGCCTTGCTCGGTTCCGGCATACAAAAGCCCTGCCGCTTTCGGATCGGCGCGAACTACTCTTGTAAAATGTTCATTTTCAATGCCCTGTACAATTTTTGTCCAGGTTTTTCCATAATCTTTTGTGCGGTAGAGGTATGGTTGATAATCGCCTGATTTATAGGCCGTACAAGCCAGGTAACACCCCCCGTCGTTGTTCGGATCAGGTTCAAGTGAATTAACCATGGTCCACTTTGGCATATCCGAGGGCGTTACGTTGGTCCATGTCTTACCACCGTCGCGGGTAACATGCACCAGCCCGTCGTCGCTTCCAGTCCAAATCAAATCTTTTACCCTCGGGCTTTCAGCTGCGGCGAAAATCGTGCAATAATATTCAACGCTGGTGTTGTCTTTGGTGATCGGGCCGCCGCTCGATTTTTGCCTGTTTTTATCGTTTGTAGTCAGATCCGGACTGATTGTCATCCAGCTTTGTCCTTCGTCGGTTGAAAGGTGGAGGTGGTTGCTTGCCACGTACAATTTTCGGGGATCATGAGGACTAAAAAACACTGGATAATTCCATTGAAAACGATATTTGGCATCTTCTGCGCCGTGGCCCATATTGTCTTCCGGCCATACATTGATGGCTCGGTAGGTTTTATTTTGATGATCAACCCTGGTAAGCAAACCATGGTATTCTCCGCCGTAAACAATGTTATTGTTCAAGGGATCTACTGCCAAAGTGGCGCTTTCTCCGCCGGCGCTGGGTTCCCAATCGCGTTCGGATATAGAACCTCCGTCGCTCCGGTGAGCAATTCGGACACTCGTATTGTCTTGCTGGGCCCCGTAAATATTAAATGGGAATGCATTATCGGTGGTTACTCGATAAAACTGTGCGGTTGGCTGGTTGTGGTAAGTTGACCAGGTTTCACCGCCATCGTAACTGATTTGAGCGCCGCCGTCATCGCCGATGATCATGCGTTTGGGGTCTTCAGGCGCCACCCAAAAATCATGGTG
>JAEUUR010000651.1 GCA_016787465.1 Saprospiraceae bacterium
ATACCAACTCTACCTGCCTACCGAGCAACAATTGATTGACGAGGTACGAAAAGAAATGGAGAAATTAGATACTGACAGGAAGAACGAAATTGACAATGGCTAAGGCAAAAGCGGAAATAAAGAAAACCTCAAAAGCGAAGCTTTTCCCGTATTCAAGTTTATGGACCTTGTGTTTTAGTCGCTGCACCGGTTACCCCTTCACGAAAGATACACCGACAACCAACAATACCTCATCAGAGCAAGCGACGGCATGGAACTTGGGACAGGCTCGGCCAGTGAAGCAATAAAAATGGTACTCGAGCATTTGCCGAAGGACATTGGGTCTGCAGTAAGAGGAACATCGGAAGACTTGTAATACCGTACCTTACACGGAATTTGCCTGAAACAAACCAACAAGCTAACTTATAAGCCAATACTTCCTACCCAACCATCCTCATCCATCAACCATGCTCACCCAAACCTTCTGCGAATTTTTAGAATTCGAACTATGCAAAGCATTTTCGCTTTCAGACAATGACCAAATCAAAGGTTTTTGGTGCGACGGCGTTTTGTTGGATCAGCCTGAAAATGCCTACTCTCAACAGGCAGTACTTGACAATAAACAAGTTAAACTGAAAGCATATATTGGAAAAGATGGCCAAACACCCTATAAACTGACGTTGAAATTTGGGAACGAAGCTTTAAATCGCGTAGCCTTAAATCAGGTGTTTGCCAAGCCCAGACCAACCCAATTGGTTCCATATTGATCCCAAAAGAAACACCATTGAAGTACAACTTGATTAATAATGCACCGCTGAAATAAATCCGTAAATTTGAAACTTATAATCAACGCAAAGTGGTTATAAAAATCGCGATCGCATAATCATTTGAAAATCAAGAATTTGACATAACTTGAAAAATCAGATAGAGATATTTAAAACAAGCGATAATCAAACTGAAATTAAAGTACAGTTTGATCATGAAACGGTTTGGTAAAACCAAAAGCAATGGCAGAATTATTTGATAAAGATTAAGAGCGAAAGAGTATAACATTTAACCGAATTGAAAACGACTAAACCAAGATGCACCTAAAACAAGACCTGATACAACAGATACATGGCATCGTTGCCTCGGCAAGAGAAAGGGCCATTCGTTCGGTAGATACCGAGCGGGTGCTGATGTACTGGCATATAGGCAAGGTGATATTTGAAGAGGAGCAGCAAGGCAAAGAGCGGGCAGGCTATGGCGAGTTTCTCATCAAATCCATTTCCGATGAGTTTCAGCCCCAGTTTGGCTCCGGTTTTTCTGTGCGGCAATTAGAGCGATACCGACAGTTCTACCGGATGTTCCCAATTGCGTCCGCACTGCGGACGCAATTCAGTTGGACGCACTACAAAACCCTGATCAGTATTGCGGATACAGACAAAAGAGATTTTTACATAGCGGAAGCCGAAAAAAACAACTGGACGTCAAGGCAGTTGGAACGCCAAGTGAACAGCCAGCTATTTGAACGGCTTTTACTGAGTAACGATGTGAAAGCCGTTTTGGCGGTAGCCCGGGAAGAAAAACTACCGACCGATGCCAAAGAAATCATCAAAGACCCAATGGTGCTTGAATTTTTGGGCCTGAAGCGCGAGGCGGCTTATTACGAAAAAGATTTAGAAACGGCTCTTATCACGCATTTGCAGGATTTTATATTAGAATTGGGCAATGGGTTTTCGTTTGTGGCCAGGCAAAAACGCATCCACCTCGATGGCGATGAATTTTTTATTGACCTGGTGTTTTACAACCGTTTGCTCCAGTGTTTTGTGTTGTTTGAAATAAAAACCGCCAAACTCTCCCATCAGGATATTGGGCAGTTGCAGATGTACGTCAACTATTACGACCGTTTTGAAAAGCAGGATTTTGAAAATCCCGCCATTGGTGTGCTACTGTGTGCCGACAAAAACGATGCGATGGTGAAAATTACGCTGCCTGAAAACAACAAAAGCATCATCGCTAGCAAATACCAACTCTACCTGCCTACCGAGCAACAATTGATTGACGAGGTACGAAAAGAAATGGAGAAATTAGATACTGACAGGAAGAACGAAATTGACAATGGCTAAGGCAAAAGCGGAAATAAAGAAAACCTCAAAAGCGAAGC
>JAEUUR010000025.1 GCA_016787465.1 Saprospiraceae bacterium
CCACGATTAGCCTGACAAATGGCGCCACGGTGAAAGGTAGCGGAAATTCTACGCCGTCAAACATCATACTGACCGATTTACTGGCTAGAAATGGTGTAATTCATGTGATAGATCAGGTATTGTTACCATAACACGCTTCCATTTTCCTACTGTTATACTTCGCGCGTTTGGTTTTGAAAAAAGCCTGCGGCTAAAGCATTGGTTAACAGCGCTCTGAATGACAGGTCGTATTCAAAACCACTCCGCGTTGAGTATAAATGAAAGGCCCATTGATGCAAACATCAATGGGCCAAATTTTTTAAATCAAAGCAGTTAGAGGTTAGTTGTTCAAACTCATTTTGAGCTTGCGTTCAACCTCTTCCACGGTATCCTTAAAGCTCAGGTCGGTGTCCATCATATCCTGCACGGCTTTGCAGGAGTAGATGACGGTACTGTGATCACGTCCGCCGAACTGTTCTCCGATAGACTTGAGCGATTTATTGGTATGTTTTTTTGCCAGGAACATAGATAGTTGCCGGGCTATCACGAAGTTGCGTTTTCTGGATTCGTGGTGCAACTTGTCGATGGGTACGTTGAAGTGATCGGCTACCAGTTGTTGGATGGATTCAATGGTGATTTCCCGGTTAAGAGTGGTCACAAAATTCCGAATTACTTCCTTAGCCAGTTCCAAATCGACATTTCTGCGAATCAAAGTGCTTTGAGCAAGCAGAGAAACCATGACACCTTCCAATTCACGGATGTTGTTTTTAACGTTGTAGCAAATAAATTCCAGCACATCTTTTGGAATATCGACGCCTTCTTCTTCCAACTTGTTTCCAAGAATGGCAATTCGTGTTTCCAGATCAGGCATTTGCAAATCGGCTGTCAGGCCCCATTTGAAACGGGAGATGAGACGATCTTCCATTCCTTCCAGATCTTTAGGCGCCCGGTCGGAAGTAAGGATGATTTGTTTGCCGTTTTGGTGTAATTGATTGAAGATGTGAAAGAATATCTCCTGTGTTTTTTGTTTGCCGGAAAGGAATTGGATATCATCGATGATCAACACGTCAATCATTTGGTAAAAATTGACGAAATCGTTGATAGAGTTATTTTTGATTGCCTGGATAATCTGGTTGGTGAATTTTTCAGCGGATACGTACAATACAGCCTTACTTGGCATGTTGATCACAATATCGTTACCAACCGCTTGGGCAAGGTGGGTTTTGCCAAGACCTACATCTCCAAAAATCACGAGTGGATTGAATGCGGTGCCTCCCGGGCGTTTTGCAATTGCTAACCCGGCATTACGGGCCAAACGGTTGCAATCTCCTTCGATAAAATTTTCAAAGGTGTAATTTGGGTTGAGTTGAGGATCAACTTTAATTCTTTTGATACCCGGGATGATAAATGGGTTTTTGATCATCTCCGCATCAAAAGCTCCGGGTACCGGTTCTGTGTCTTTATCTGCTGACGGCTTGCTGTCTTGTTTGGAATTGCCTGATTTTTGAAGTTCAGTGGTAACGCCATTTTCCGGAATGTGATAAACAAGCCGGGCGCGTTCGCCTAATTCCTGACGGATGCTTTTTTTCAATAGCTGAACATAGTGCTCTTCCAACCACTCAAAAAAGAACTTGTTAGGTACTTGAATCGTCAATACC
>JAEUUR010000109.1 GCA_016787465.1 Saprospiraceae bacterium
ACCCAAAACCCTTCATCGGTCGGGTTAGGGTAAACCTTCAACGACATTTCGCGCTGCGCCGGCTCGAGAGCGTCCAGGGTACTTTTGGTCGTTCGCATCAAACCGATTATTTCGGCGGAAACCCAAAGTCGATCCTGTTGATCGAAGGCAATATCCTGGATAAAATTAACGGCCAGATTGGTAGCAACCGGAGGCAAAGCGACCCAACTTAGTCCGTCATTTTTTGTGTGATAAATCTTTAAATCGGCAAATGAGGCCACATATACGTCGCCGTCTGAATTAATTGCAAGGTGCCATATTCCATCTTGGATGCTGCTGCTTGTCCAGGTGGCGCCATTGTCTGAAGAAAAGTAACATTCGTATTCGTTGCTGGCAACCAGTTTGCCGTTGTTGGCGATCTCAAGCAATCTAATATTCCAGGGCGGGGCCTGATCCAATACCGTTTCCCAGGTAAACCCGCCATTGGTGGAATATTTCACTTTGTTGTCCAGAATTGCATAAAGATTGCCGTTGGGGTGAAATTTGATGCCGCTTGTGCAAAAGCTTTCATCGGTATTTCTAATCTCCCAAAAAATTCCATTGTCGGAAGAAGCGAGCAAATACCATTCATTTGAAACGAAAATCTCTCCGGTAACCGGATGCACGGCCACCTGGTCACAACTTCCTTCATAAACAGGAAAGGGAAGTTTTTCAAAATTGAGGCCCTGGTCGGTTGATTGCAACAATTGATTATTCTGACGATACAGATATATCGAGCCATCGGGTGCTAAAGATAGATTTCCGTTTGAAAAGTAATTGTCATAAGTCATATAGTTGTCCATATTGGAAAGTTCCCACTGAGCGCCATCGTTTTCAGAGCGCCAAAAGCCGGTATAGGATAATGCATAAATCAGGTTAGGCGCTTGGAATGTAAGATCATAAGCGGGGCATTGTTGAGAGCTATAGCCGCTGTATCGCCAGGTTTTGCCGAGGTCGGAAGATTTTCGTACGCCAAGCCAACTGCGCATCAGTTCGCCCGTAGCGGGAAGGGGATAAGGAAATTCGGCGTATAATACACTACCATCATGCGTTTGCCAGCTCTGTCCCGCATCGAGAGAAATATAGTTGGAGTCAAAGGTTGAGCGAAGAATAGTTCCGTTTGGCATGCCAACAAACGATGACGCTCCCTCAATCGGGTGGCCAGGTGGGGTTACCGGAACTGGTGTTGAATAGAAATGAGCTGTTTTAAACCAGGAATAACACCACGGGCCATTGTTGACAAAGTATAAATATTCGTCATTACCGAGCGGCGCTATCAATTTTGGATCGCCGGCACCAGGCATCGTATCCCAGGTTATGCCAAGATCATTAGATATCAGGAAAAATTTGTCGTTTTGGTCACAATCAACCGACTGCGCGACCACCAAAGCGCCGTCGGGAAGGAAAGCAAGGCGTACGAATTCGTTATTAAAACCCAAGTTTTGTTGAAGGTACAGCGTATCCCAAACCACACCGTCGAACGTTTTTAAAACAGCATCGTAAGATGCCACATACAGGGCGCTGTCTGAACCTTCTGCAAATGAGCTCCAAATGGTGAATGGCAACGGATTCCATGTTTCGCCGCGGTCGGTAGAGCGAAACAACTGTGTAAAATTCGCATCCCAGCAAAACAAAGCGCCGGTTTGACCTACGTGAAACCCTTCCGAAAAAGAGCCGGAGATCGGGGTCATGATTTCCGTCCAGTAGGCGCCGTTGTTGATCGATCGAAAGTAGCGGTAGTCGTAATCTTTGGCATAAAGCACACTATCCGAACCGTGGTAAAGATCAACGGCTATGATTCCCTGCGGACCGTTTACCGGCTCCCAGAAGTTGGATTGGGTGAGTGCAGGGAGGGTTGAGGTAAAGAAAAAGAGTAGTGGAAGGAGTAGTTTCATGTTTGTAAATGGATTGTGTGTTTTTGTGTTTTGGTGTTTATGTGTTTTGGTGTTTTTGATGACAACACCCGAGTGTGAGAGCCCAAATATAATTGTTTCGCCTGGGTTTGCGATGAAAGATTTGAGTA
>JAEUUR010000132.1 GCA_016787465.1 Saprospiraceae bacterium
GGGTCTTTTTTAAACCGGGCCATTGGAGCGACGTCTGGGTAACGACGATGGGCGGCGGTTTATGGGAAGGGCGCACACTTTCCGGCACGGCAGCGCCGGAGGAAACGTTGAATCTGAAAGTATGGCCCAACCCGATAGCTGCGGGCGGTATGCTACACGTGGAAATCCGTGAAAATCAAACGCTGTGGTTGGGTTTGCGCGACGTGTCGGGCAAGTTGATCAAAACCGCCGACCTCCACACGCCGGGGCAGTTTTCACTGGAAGGAATTGCGCCCGGCGTGTATTGGCTGGAATGGCGGATGGGAGGTGTGTATGTGGGGGGGGAGAAGGTGTTGGTGCGGTGAAAGAAATTGACTTGTCTTGAAATTAAACCCGGCATCAATCAACCTCATCCTGATTGCACAAGGCCTTTCTGACCCATTTCGGCCCGTGGCGCTTCAAACGTTCAAGTTTCGGTTCAATATATGGGTCGAAAGAGGTTTCGCCATCGCTGATGTACAGAATCGGTTCCTCTTGTGGGAAACCCTCCGGTAATTCGGGCAGGTAGACCTGTTGTGCTGCCGACCATCGAAACGGAATGCGGATATTCGATCGTAGCAACCGCCTGCCAGAATCACCGTTCTCGTCGTTTTCCCATACCTGATAAAGATAGTCGGCCACGATCAGCTCCTTGTTTTTAAAGGTATATTGTCCGGAAATGTGCTTGTAGGCGCCGCAAAACGGGAGCAGGGAGCTGTATTCCGATTCCAACATCTGGAATACACAAACCAGGCTGTCGTTTGTCAGCCGGTGCATGCTAATTACTTCGGAGGAGTAGCTGCTTCCCGAGCCGTAGCTGTAAACCAGCAAAGCATGGGCGGAGCTGTCGAGTTGCGGTGGGTGTACTCCCCTCATAAAATCGAGCATTATGGGCTCAGCATATATCCAGCCATCCGCTTGATGATCCAGTACTACGGCATGACCATAGGTTTCAAATTGATACCACAAAACGTGCTCCGGCTCCGGGTCGAAGTCGAGCTGGCCGCTTAGCCGGTGAATGGGCACCGTATCAGGTACGGCTGTGGTATAAAACCGTTGAAGCAGGGAGGTCGAAAATTGCAAGTTCAGCAAGGAGTCGATCTCTGTTTGATTCAGACGATGGGCAATCGTTGGGGGCACGGCAGCCGGCGGCGTCTGAACGGTCGGCGAGTTCGTGCAGGCGTACGCGCACAGGAGCAGGAGGTAGATGGGCCGAATTTTCATGGCCGGAAGCTATGTCCAAAAAGTTTATTTGGGGTTGGTTTGTTAGGGATTTAAGTTTTAGTGGCTAACCGGATACTGTACACCATTCGAGCCGTGAAGCACTAAAAATTGCCCATTTTTATGTATTCACCCGTTGAGAAAGCCGCATCAAACTTGAGTCATCTATGATTTAAAGCATGCAAACCATAAAATTGGTTGTTTTTCCACAAAGAGTTACAAGAGTTACATGAGTAACAAGAGTATTTAAAAACTCTTGCACCTCATGTAACTCTTTGTGGAAAGATCATTTACGAAATACCCGTAACGATTTGTAGAAGCTGTAACACTATGGGACGAGCTACATTTTCATGCAGTCCCAATGGGGCAGTATCCTTATAACCAATTAAGTTTTTTCAATCGGCTTTTTATTCCCGAGTGAATGAAACAAGGAGAGTAAAGAAATCACATTCCCATCACGGGTGGCAGTGCCGTCGAAGTTTCTACCGAAGGTGAGGTTCAGACTTAAATCTTTATTCAATTGGTATTCCATGGTTACAGAATATCGCCAGGTGGGATCTAAATTTTGCCATTCATCCTGTTCTTTTTCACGAGCTTTCAAGTTTCGGTAAATAGCTTCGGCGCTAAGCGACCAAGGTTTCTTGGGTGGAGCATACACATATCGGATGCCAACGTCAGCAGAGAGTACAATTCCTGATAAAAGGTTTGTGTCTAATTTGTACATTGCGTCAGGGCATTGCAACAATCTTCCAATTCCTAAAAATGTATTTCCTTTATTGTCCTCAAACCCGGTTGTTATCCATGCGCCAAATTTGGAAATTGATCGGTGTTCATAACTATCATTTGGGAAATCTTGGACTAGTCCTGCAGTTAAGTCTAATTTGAATCCTGTGCGGTTGAAATGTGTCTCATTAAGGTCTTTTTTCATTGCCTTCAATGCTTCTGCTTTTTTTTCAGAAACGCCATCCAGGATGGTTTTGCGTAGGTCTTCCTTTTCAATTTCCAACTGCAATAGGCGGTATTTTGAGGCCAATGTAGTGTCAATTCCCGTTCTTAATTCTAATATTTGACCATTCAATTTTTGGTAATCTGTATCTGAATGCAACGCGTCTGTTACGCTTCTATGTATGACACTTAGTTTTTCTTTTGTTCCATTGATGAGCTTAGTAGTAGAATTTGAAAATTCACCTCTTTTTAGCGAAAATTTAATGCCCCATGCAACTTGTGTCATAGGTATTGGATGGTCATCGGATTCTTCAGTTCTCCGTACGGCACCAGATAAGGATAATGAATGCCAAAAGTTGGTACATACATTTTTGTCTGATTCAAATTTTTCGAAAGTTATTTTCTTACGGGTTCCATTGAATAACCATGCAGGTGCAATTTCAAAAGCGTAATTGGAAGGTAAATTATTCAGTCCGTCAGTTTGAGTCACAATGGAAGCCAAAAATGCAGAAGCGTCCCGTGGTTTGTCGATCTCAGATGCCGAAAAGCCTAATAAAGTAGCAGCAGGGGTTGCAGGTGCATTCAATGAATTAATATCAATTTCTTCGTCGTTTTGGGCATAACCAAAATGGAAAGTTGAAGTACACCAAATGATCAAAAACATTATCTTTTTCATATCGAGTTAGGATTTAGTGAATTTTATATATGCTTCATACACTACTACATCACCAATTTCAGGCACCTCCAACGAATTAGTGAAATGGAGGTTCTGCGAGCCCCCGACCAGGGTTAGCTCTAGATTGGTCATTAACCCAGTTGTTGCGACAACTGTCACGTAAACTGAAAGCCGTTGCCCAATCAATTCAAGGCCATCGCCAATATCAACTGAAATGCCGTTTTTCAAGGGCCCGCTTTGAGAAGCTGGCGTTTGAACGCTTGGATTGATAAAGTAACTGCCTTCATTTAATTGAGCATTACCCGCCGTTACTTTGAGCAGTATTGGCGTGCCGTCAGATTTGGGAATACATTTTGAGTAAATTGTTGGTGCTGGTATAATTGCCATAACAAAAAGGTTTATGCCAATAAATGGCGTGAGATGATTTTTGAAAATTGATAAAAAGAAGTTACCTCGTAGGCGTAGTTCTTCCCGCTGAACCCGCAGAATGTTTCGCAGAACTCGCTGAATGCGGTCAAACGCCAATACTCTCCCGAGGCAACCTCCGTGCATGTTTTACTTCGTCCCAAGAATCGTAAACACACAATCCGAACTCCCCGCGCGCTTGCGTGTGATGGTCAGCGATAACAAATTGCCGTTTAATGTGCCGCTACCCGACCAACTGTCGCTCAGGGATGACTGCTCAGGAATGGATACGCTCGTGCCTGAAACATCGCCCTGCAGCGAGAATACGGTGTTGGGGCTGCCAAACTGAATTTTGATTTGCCATTTGTAATCACCGCGGCTGCAGGAAAGCGGCGTGCCTTGCGGGAACGATCCGTCGCAGAAACTGGAAGTCGTAGCATAGGTGGCTACAAAATCCTAGCGGTACAAACCGTCGCAACTTCCGGTGTTGTCATATGCCCAGTCTTCGCATTCGCAGGCGCCATCGACGCATTCGCCATTGTCGCATCCATTGCATTTTTTGCCGCCGGGGCAAGCAGAAAATACGATCAGGCAGGCCAAAAGAAAAAAGATCAAGTTTTTCATTTTCAAAGAGATAGAAGGTGAATGTTTAGTTTTTTACAACCCTGAAGCCGACCCGCGGCGATTGCACAATCGGGTTCAACCTGCCCCGGTACGTGACGGTGGTTTGTTCCTGTTGATCCTGGTAACTGCCACCGCGAATGACCCGCTCGCCGCTTGGCGATGAATTCGGCCCCTGCGGGTTGTCCAGCGATTGCAGGGAGTACGTGGCGTACCAATCCTTCACCCACTCGGCCACGTTGCCGCTCATGTGCCGAAGCTCGTAGGCATTGCCGGGTTTACTGGTTACCGGCTCCGGAGCAGGGGAGTTAAATACAACATGGCTGGATGGAGGATTCACCGATGTACCCGACCATTGCGGGTACACCGCTTGCGCTGTAGCCCGCGCAGCAGCTTCCCACTCGGCTTCCGTCGGCAAACGACCGAGCAAAAAAGCGCAAAACGCTTCGGCGCCGAGGTAGGTAACCGTAACCACCGGTTTGTTCTCCTCCCCGGCAATCACCTGGTAACTATTGCCGTTCCAGGCGATTTTACACGCCGCATTGTTGATGTTAAGCGCTATAAAATTCTGCGCCTGGGTCGGCGGGGAAGGGCCGTCGTTCAAAAAAGCCGCATATTGCTCATTGGTGATTTCCGTTTCCGTGATCTGGAAATTTTTCAGGGTGATGATGCTTTCAGGCTTTTGATCCTGGAAAGGCGAATCATTGTCGCCCCTTTGGGCTAGAAACTGTCCGCCGATGCTACCGCCCACGGCTTTGAAGCGAGCCAGCACCACATCGAAATAAACCGGATCGGAATACACCGCGTCAAATCCGGCGTTTTTCGCGTAGGCCCTGAACCAATAACGTTTGGGTTGCAAACTAGTGATCGTGGTGTCAAAGGTGAAGGTTTGAGGCGACTGCGAGGTTGCTCCAAAGGACACACTCGAATGCTCCTCCAGCGTAGGCATATCCACGACATTCGAATACACAAACCCGTAATCAGTAAGCGAATTGTAAGTAAACCCGAAGTCGAGAATCCGGCCGCTTAAGTTCACCGATAACAAACTCGGCCCCTGTACAGCGGATATGGCGTTGTCGATATGCGGCGGCGACGGCTCCAATTCCACATTGATGGTACGTTGTTTTAACGCCACGTTCGGGTTGGCGTCCTGTACCCACAACGAGATGGTTTTTGGGCCTAACTCGGTAAACGTGTGTTTGTACACCACGTGGTCTTCATCAAAGCCGGTGGGGTTGTTGTCGCCGAAATCCCAGTTGTATTGAAGCGGGGAGTACGCTTTGCAGTTATCCGTACTGCCTCCTGCGTCAAAGGTCACTTCTTTGTTGATATACACCTTTTGATCCAGAACGATCGTGTTGTTTTGTTTGATTTTTAAATCGGGGAAGGGTGGCTGGTTATCCGGTATGAACTTGGTAACCGGTATTTGATCGGGTTGTTCCTGACCGTTGTCGTTTACCCAACTGGATTTAATAACGCCTTCGACCTTACAATTCAGATTGATGGGATTGGTGATGACGCGAAGGAATCCTTCTTTATCCGGATAAATCGTATCTTTTGACGGTGTCAAATCCACCCAGGCGAGGTTGTTGTTGAGATAGGTTACGGGTATCGGGTCGAGGCCTTCATTGATCACCCGAATGTCGCGAAACACTTCGCTGGCTTGGATCACCAAGGAATCAGGAATATACACCAGGCGGTTTTCCGGCTTTAATGGAATAATGATGGTTTCTTGCTGATCTTTACCAACCAATACATTAGCAATCGAGTCGATAAAACCCGGCGCGCCGGCCCGTACTTCTTTGCGATCCAGAATAAACCGGTCGAGGTCGATATCCAGCGTAACAAAGCCGTCGGCATCCGTAACGCCTTCTTCCGATAGAATGGTCACTTTGGCGCCGGCAATAGGTTGGGTGGGGGCTTTTTGGTTAACTACCTTGATCACAACGGAAGGCTCGTAGGTTTTGCATTGGGTAGCGAACAATGCAGCAACTAACAGGATGAAAAATGGCAGTTTCATATTTTCGAATTCTTTTGTTGTGCAGAGATGTTGTACGAGAAGGTCATGGAAATATCCAGGCCGAGGGTGGTAAACATGCCTTGTTTGACATTGTCGTTTTGCAGCGCTGGGCCGAGTAGCAGTCCGGGCCCGAAGTGGAAATTCAAGGCGCCTCGTTCGAACCCGCGAATGATAAACTTGCCGCCCATAAAAGCGCTGATGTACGCCAGGTCGCGCGCAACGATGTCCTTTTCATGGGCGTGGTTGAAGGGATCTTTTCGCCAGTTCAACCCGAAAGCCCGGATGCACATTCCCATCGTAAAAAAAGTGTAGCGAAAATCCTGGTTGTGGCTGTTCTGCTGGCGGGTCCATTCCAGGTTCAAGCCGATCAGTTCCGATTTGCCGTTCACCTCGATCAGGTAGTTGGGCAGGTTGGAACGCCAGGGAATGAACACCATGGCCGGGGTGGTAATAATATCGAGCGAAAACACCCGTTTCGGTTTCGGTTGGGCCATACAGGGCCGGGGAGCACATAAAAAACAGACAATCAACAGGCTGCACACGGCGCTGATTCGGATTGCCCGAAGGAGGTAATTGTTCATGATGTGAAAATTAAGTGTGATGCTTCAAAATTGAACAGCCTGTTCTGAGTAGATTGATCGGATTATACTTCGCGCTTTTTGGTTTTGAAACAGCCTTCGGCTAAAGCGTTGATTAACAGCGCTCAGTAGACAGGTTGCATTCAAAACCACTCTGCGTTCACTACAGAATGCCCTGGAATTGGACAAAAAAGTGGCCTTCGGAGCTGTGTGGGCGCCGTTAAGGGTTATCGTTGTAGTTTCAGAATTCCGACAGAAACCTGCCTTGGTTGCGGTTAGGAAGCCGGGTTGTTACCGCCGCCCATACTTTTTCCTGCGATATACGTGACCCCGCTCACGCCCATGAGAAATAGCAGGTTGTTGTCGAAAGAAGGGATCGTTAAATCATTGATCACTTCCGACCAGAAATAGACGCCGAAAAACAAAGTGAACATCAGGTTTTGCAACCGGTGAATATTCGGTACGCCATTGTCGGAGATCAGA
>JAEUUR010000162.1 GCA_016787465.1 Saprospiraceae bacterium
CAGGGATTGATGACCGATAGTTATGGCCGAGACCACCACCCACGGTGTTTCACTATCTGGATGGCTGGCGCAGGTGTAAAAGCAGGGATTACTTATGGCGAAACCGACGAATTCGGGTATAATATCGTACAAGATCCGGTACATGTACATGATTTTCAAGCTACAATGATGCATTTGTTTGGGATCGATCACGAAAGGTTTGTTTATCAATATCAAGGGCGCAGGTTCCGTTTGACCGATGTGAGCGGAAAATTAGTTACCGGTATACTTAGTTAAATCGCATTGTTTTTATGGAAAGAAGGAGTTTTATCAAACAATCTACTTTGGCTACTGCTGGCCTTTGTCTGGGCGCCACCGACGAACCAGGGTTGATCGGACATGGAAATTTTAAATATCGACTCAATCGCAACTGGTGCAAAGGTTCAGCCCTACAATTTCCGGTAAACAATTGCCATGAATTGGTGATGAGCCGTTCAGGAAAGATATTCATGACCACCGATGATGTCAGAAATAACATCCTGATTTTTGACAAAGACGGCCAAATTACAGGTGCCTGGGGTAAAGAATATCCTGGCGCACACGGGTTAACACTACATGACGAAAACGGTGACGAATTTTTGTACATATCGGACTACGAACGGCATCAGGTGATCAAAACAACCCTTGAGGGGAAAGTTATACAAACATTTGAATGGCCGGCAGATGGCGGATTTTATCGCTCTCAGCAGGCGTTTAAACCCACAGAAACGGCTATAGCGCCGAACGGTGACGTTTTGGTAGCCGACGGGTATGGCAAAGACTATGTGGTGCACTATGATCACAAAGGAAATTTGATCAATGTTTTTGGTGGGCCCGACATACTTAAAAATGCGCACGGTATTGCATTTGACAACCGGGATAAGGCAAATCCTTCGTGGCTGGTAACTTCAAGGGCCGAAAACAAATTGAAACGTTTCGACCTGACTGGCAAGTTAATTGAAATCATTCACTTGCCAGGCGCCTATATATGTCGCCCTGTGGTAACCGGGGAGCATGTTTATTTCGCAGTTTTAATCAGTGAACTGCCCTGGGATAGTCAAACAGGTTTTGTTTGTATTTTGGACAAAAACAACCGCGTTGTATCAGCGCCTGGCGCACGTACACCCAGATACGATAGTGGTGGTGCGTTAAAACCATTGTATCAAACGGTAAAAGCATTTAAACACCCGCACGATGTACTGGTGGATGCCAACGGTGATATCTATGTTTCACAATGGAACAGTGGCCGCGTATATCCATATCGACTTGAACCGCAATAAACGCTTTAACAGCAATCTATGGTCAAATCATTTTTCGGAATTATTACCTTATTACTGTCTGTCCAACTTTCAGCCCAGGGTATTCCGCTCGCCCAACCAAGGTTCGATTGCAAGGGTGTGTTTTTCCAGACAGAAACCGAGGTTGGATTGGAATTCGACATGGATGGAGCCAAGGTTTTTTATACAATAAACGGCTCTAAACCAAAACTTTATAAAAGACCATTTAAAATCAATAAGACCAGTCGTCTGTATGCCTTTGCCTCCCATCCGGATTTTGGCCGCGGCGATACGGCATCACTGACGCTTCAAAAAGTCAAACTGAAACCCGTTTCGCTGAACTTAAAAACCAACCCCAATCCGGAATATAAGGCCATGGGCGCCAACAGTTTGATTGATTTTGAAGCAGGCGGAAACGACCTGCACGATGGAAAATGGGTAGGCTTTTTAAGCGATTCTGTCGTGCTTGAAGCAGTTTTTCCTGAAAAAACACCATTGAATACGGTAACAGTTAGCGTCTTGAATAATCCGGGAGCCTGGGTTTTGCCCATGCGTAAAATCAGTGTGTACACTGCCGTGGAAGAAGGTGGCAATTGGTTGGCAGCCGGTTCCTGGATGCCTGAAGTCGGGCGAGGAGCGTCTTCCCAAATCAGGTGGTTTCCCGAGGTTCAGGTTAAAAGACGAGTTACTCGTGTAAAATTGGTCATTGATAGTTTCGGCCCATTGCCTTCAGGTCATCCAGGAGCAGGCAATCCGGCATGGTTATTTTTGGATGAAATCCTCTTCAATTAACGGCTTTTGGTTATGACCGACTTTTTTTCGCATTTACATCCTCTATTGGTTCATTTACCCATCGGAATTCTGTTAGCGGCTTTTGTGCTGGAAGCTATGGCGAGGTGGATGGGACAGGTACAACTTCGTCCCGCGGTTCAATTGATGATCGGGCTTGGTTTGACAGCGGCCGTGTTGAGTGCCGGTACCGGATGGTTGTTGGGCCGCGGAGGAGGTTATGATCAAGAGCTGCTCACCAAACATCAATACTGGGGTTTTGGAACGGTAGCTATTTTTGGCATCCTGTGGTGGTACAAATCGGGAAAACTATACCTGCCCTTGTTAGTAGGAGGCACTTTGGCCCTGGTTGTTACAGGCCATTTCGGCGGCGGATTAACGCATGGCGAAGCCTACCTATTTGAAAGTGAGTCTGTTGATAATCAATCAGTTGAGCCATCTGCATTTTCAATTTCGCCAGAAACCAAAATTTTTGCGGGATTAATTCAACCGATTTTCGAGTCGAAATGTGTGTCCTGTCATCGGCCGGAAAAGAAAAAAGGCAAACTATTATTAACGGATGAAGCCGGAATTAGAACCGGTGGTGAACATGGTAATGTGCTGACTCCGGGCTTGCCCGACAGCAGCTTGCTCATGAAAAAAATATACCTCCCCAAAGAACACGACGACCACATGCCGCCCGCCGGTAAACCACAACTTACAGAACTGGAAATCAAATTGTTGGCCTGGTGGATCGAATCCGGCGCCGATTTCCAAAGCACCCTGAAAGATCAGCCTTTGCCTGAATCCATCTCCAGTTTAATGGCCAAAAACAGCGGTGTGTCTGACAACCCGGTATTCCTGAAAAATGTGGCTCCGGCAAATTCGGGAGATATTCAAAAATTGAGGTCATTAGGTGCTCATATTCAACAAATTAGCGTAGATCAGCCCTGGTTGTCCGTGTCATTTGCAGGAAATCAAAATTTACAACCTGCGCACTGGGAGGCCCTGAGAACGTTAAAACAGCAGATTGTTGATATCGACTTTTCACATGTCAATTTGGAAAAATTTTCATTTGATAATGTTGAATTTCCCCATCTCGTGAAATTGAATTTATCCAATACCTCAGCGAGCCCTCAACTTGCCCGCATGCTAAAAAAATCCAACTACCTGGAGCATCTGAATATCACCAATACGCGCGCAGATCAAAGTTTGTTGGACGTTTTGCCGACACTGACGCATCTTCGGAAACTTTTTATCTGGCAAACTGGTATCCAGCCGGAAACATTCGAAAACTGGAAGAAACAATTTCCTAACTTGAAAATATATGCCGGGGCTTATATTCCCGATGATGCACCGATGACGCTTCGGCCTCCAAAGTTAAAATATGGCCGTTCATTTTTTGACGACACGGCACATGTTGAGCTGGATTTCCCTTTCAAAGGCGTTGAAATTTATTACACCCTGGATGAAGCCGCTTCTCCCACCACCCAATCCAGTCGATACCAGGGAACCATTGTATTGGATCAAACATCCCATATTCGAGCTTTTGCGGCCAAAAAAGGCTGGACGAATTCAAGCCTGGTGGATGCCGTTTTTGTAAAAAAGAAGCTGGCTATTCGAAATGCTTCGCTGGCGACTCCCCCATCCCCAAAATATCCGGCCAAAGGCGCCC
>JAEUUR010000248.1 GCA_016787465.1 Saprospiraceae bacterium
GGGAAACTGGTTGAGGTTGTTACTTGGCCATAAACCGCACATTATCGCAGATTCCACCCTCGATCAGGTGTTTAAGCCTATGATCGATACAGGGAAGGAGCGCCGAATCCTCGGCCAATGGATTGATCGCGACAAGGCATTTTATGCAATGGGGTGGAGGGTGCTCGAACATGGAGCCGACACCATCATTTATCATGGTGGTTACGTGAATGGTTTTCGGGGTGAAATTGCATTCAACAGAAAAGAGAATATTGGCATTTGCGTGCTGATGAATGCATCATCGGCCTTGAGTGGCAATTGTATTACTACATTTTTTGATTTTTGGCAAACTTTGGGAATTGAAAATTGAAAATTAGAAATTGAGGAAATTAGAAATTTCCAATTTCCCCAATTTCAAATTTCCCTATTATTGAGGCTTTTGTGCAGCCGGTTTGTTGCCATTTGCCACCGGAACGCTGAATGCACGGGCAAATTTATAGGCCACAGTGCCGACTTTATAACCTCCCTTTTCTTCAGGTTTGGCATTAACCAGGTTATAAAAATACAAGGTGTCATTGCCATTGCTGTATTTATAACCAAACATCTTTTCACTGCCTTCTTTTTGTTTGGAGTTGGAAAATGTGATCACGTCAATTTCCTGGCCAGCTACAAAACAATCGCCGCCGGTGCACACATTAAATCGATCGTATTCCTTCAAACCCATGATAAATCCACCGGGTGAAAAAAGGATTTTATCGGCTGGTTTTTTGCCTACGGTGCTGAATTGTCCACTAAAAAGATGGTGATTCAACGCTGTCTGGAATGCAGCGTATCCATCCTTGGTGCCGGCTTTTGACTTAATAAAATTGTCGATTTGGGTTCGTCCGTTTGAATTATCGAACATCGTCATGTCTTTATCGCCATGTGAATGGTACACCAGGAATACCGGTTTTTGATTCTGGATAGCGCCAACGAGTTCCAGGGTATCCTTTTTGTATTTCACCGGCAGGTTCCAACTTTCAAAAGCATTGAAACAGGTTACACTGTCGGGCATTGCCGGGTTGAACGTGAACGCGTAAGCATAAGGCGCATGGGAGTTGTTCATTGTTTGCAATACAGAGCCATATTGAGCGGCTCTTGCGCAAAAATCCAGATCGATCCAGTGGCCTGCGAGTACAGTCGGGTCGGCGGTTTCTCCAGGTACAAAACCTGAAGGCATGTTGGGGTCGGCGTTTTTAGGTTCGTTTTTACAGGCGAAAACGGTTAAAATTAAAACACTCAAAAAAAGAAGGGTGGATTTGTTCATCACTTCAGATATTTAACTTTCACAAAAAATTTCGGATCGCGTGCGCCAATTTTTTTGGCAGCTTCGGGTGACAAGATGACTTCGATGTTTTTTTCGTAGCCATCAGGGATACGTGAGATGACTTTGGCATAAACTGTTCTGCCGCCCATGGGGTTGGTTACAGAAATGATCGTGCCAATTGCAGCATCACGATGCAATGCGTACAGATCGCCTTTTTCTTTACTTTCCTTTTGCCAGAAACACACCCCTTGTGATTCGGTTTCCTTGCGGTATTTTTTTTCGGACAAAAATCGCTCCTTCAGTGCGCTGGATTCTGTAGCCGGTTTTGATTGCCGCCAGTCTGAATGAATTCCTTCAATACCCATCCAGCCGACATGCAAGCGTTGCCCTGGCCTGATACTGTTGTTTTTTAGTCTGTTTCGCTTGGCCATGCTATCGACGGGCATTTCAAAATACCTTTTGCTGATCTGGTACAGGTTGTCGCCACCTTGAACAATATAATAAATCGGAACCCACTCGGCAGCCTTGAACCCTGTACCTTTGTACCGGCGAATGGCTTTGTTAGGTACCGGAATTTTAATTTTTGAGCCAACCTTGAGCGTTGGTTCGGCTTTCAAGGAAGGGTTATATTCTAGGAGGTCTTCCAAGCTCAAATGGTAGTACCTGGCAATTGAAAATAACGTTTGTTTGTTTTTGACAGGGTGATGGATCATTTTTTTGCCATCTTCGACGCTCAAAAAAACGGAATCTTTGGGTGTAAGTAACCAAAGCGGTTCAGTGCTGTCCTGGCTAAATGATTGTCCAATAAACAAAAGACACCAGAAAGCCGGCAAGGGCAATAGTTTCATCATTCGTATGAATTGTGTTTCAGGGTTTGAAATCCTTCTCATTTCAGCTGCAAAATTAATACCTATCCGGCTCCTTCTCACATTTTTAGCGCATTGACAAATGATTAACGGTGAAAATGCTCAAATCGTGGCAATTATTCCCGCCAGATTCGGCTCTACCCGGTTCCCCGGTAAACCTTTGGTGATGATTCAGGGAAAAACCATGATTCAACGGGTGTATGAACAAGTATGCCAGGCTAGGTTGGTGGATACGGTGGTTATTGCGACCGACGATGAGCGGATTTTTCAGCATGCCACCAACTTTGGCGCTCCGGTGTTGATGACCCGTGCCGAGCACCCGAGCGGTACTGACCGCTGTGCGGAGGCAGCGTCTAATTTCCAGAATGCCAGGTATATTGTGAATGTGCAGGGCGATGAACCCTTTATTCAACCGGAACAAATTGATTTGCTGGTGCGTACCTTGCAGAATAAACCTGAATTTGGGGTTGCTACCCTTGCCAAACAGTTAATGGATCGGGAAGCACTTTTTAACCCGAATGTGGTTAAGGTTGTTTTTTCTGAACAAAATGGCGCCTTGTATTTCAGCCGCCATCCTATTCCTTTTGTACGAAACCACCCAACCGAAACCTGGATTTCTACGCAACCTTTTTTTAAACATATCGGGTTGTACGGGTTTCGTGCGGATTTAATCCAACGACTGGCAGCGCTGGAACCTTCTCCGCTTGAAAGAGCCGAATCCCTGGAACAACTTCGTTGGCTGGAAAACGGGTTCCGGATTGCAGTTGCAATTACCGAGTATGAAACGATCGGAATTGATTCACCGGACGATCTTTTAAAATTGAATGGTTGATTCAATGATCTGCATATAATGGTGTGTAAAAGAGTTTAACAAATATCAAACACACACATCAATCAATCAAATATCTCTGCCTCCATTTATCTTTGCCCCTCATCTATGGAAAACACACTCCAGCAATTTCAGGCAGTTATTGAGCGTTGTCGCGATTTGTTTTTAAAAAAAACCGTCGATTACGGAACAGCCTGGCGCATATTGAGGCCATCCAGTATTACCGATCAATTATACATCAAAGCCTTGCGTATTCGAAGTATTGAAGAAAAAGGCGCCCAAAAGGTGGACGAGCCCATTGAAAACGAATTCGTCGGTCTGGTAAACTACAGTGTTTTGGCTTTGATTCAGATACAATTGCCCCCCACAGCCCCCCTTGAACTCGATCCGAAAGAAGTGGCTGATTTATACGATCACCACATTTCAGAGAACATCCGGTTGTTGCAGGCAAAAAACCACGACTATGGTGAAGCCTGGCGGCTCATGCGTATCAGTAGTATGACCGATTTGATTTTGCAAAAATTATTGAGAATCAAACAAATAGAAGATAACGAAGGCTCCACTTTGGTGTCTGAAGGCCTGGAAGCTAATTACCGCGACATAATCAATTATGCCGTTTTCGCGCTCATCCGATTGGATGAAGCTTAAGCGGCGATTTATACAATCAATCAAACGATCTACATGACATCTCTCTCCTCTCTATTGATTCAGTTTGCCGTTGCTGGCGCCATCCTAACCGGCCTGACAGTTTGGATGAAGCGCCATAAAAACATCTTATGGACGTTTTTGCAGCATTTTGTGGGTGTTTGGTTTGTGTTCTCCGGCTTGGTTAAAGCGGTAGATCCCATCGGAACTGCCTACAAAATGGAGGATTACTTCGGAGCATTTGAAGTTACTTTCGATGGTTTAAACAATGTGTTCAAAGGCTTGGCCCCGATGTTTCCCTGGCTAGCCAAACATGCCATAGGCTTTTCGATCACGATGATCGTTTTTGAAATTGTTCTTGGCATCGCATTGATCGTCGGCTGGCGAAAAAAACTTACGGCGTGGCTTTTTCTGCTACTCATGATCGTGTTTACGGTATTGACAGGTTTTACGTACCTGACCGGATATGTTCCAACGGATGCCAATTTCTTCGATTTTGCCAAATGGGGCCCTTACCTGGGAGCCCAAATGCGGGTTCAAGATTGCGGCTGCTTTGGTGATTTTATCAAACTTGATCCTAAAATTTCGTTTTTCAAAGACCTGGGCTTGATGGTTCCGGCGCTTTTGTTTCTCTGGACGCGCAACCAGCATGAACTCTGGACAAAAAGAACCAGAGAAATCATCGTGGGTGTTTCCACTTTGATCGTCACGCTGTTCTGCTTCCAAAATACGTATTGGAACCTGCCATTGGTTGATTTCCGTCCGTTCAAAGTCGGATCTAATGTGCGCGAACGCAAGGAACTTGAGTCGAGTGCAAAAGTGGACATCCTTGGCTGGATTTTAGAAAACACCAATACCGGAGAAAAAGTGAAATTCATGGAGCCCGAACCCAATAAGTTTACCTACCTCAAACAATACGCCGCAAAAGACGGCTGGAAGGTAAAGGAACAGATCAAAACCGACCTTTATGTAGAAAAAGACGGTGTGAAAACGACGATCACCAAATCAAAAGTGAGTGATTTCGCAGTAGAAAGTCCTGATAATGGCGAGGTTACCGAGGATATCCTCAATGAAGAAGGCTACAGTTTAATGGTAGTTGCCTATAAGTTTTATGGCAGTCAGCAAGTAGAAACCTATACCGTTCAGGATACGACATGGGCTTCTGATACCATTCGGGTGAATAAGGATTCCATCGCACTTCAAAGGCGGGTAGTGTCGGTTCAACCAAAACAAATGGAGCGAAAGGTGTTCATCCCTACGCCGGAATATGCCGACTATTTTACCAAGGGAATCAACCCCTTGGCAGAAGGAGCGCAAAAGGCCGGCTGGAAGGTTTATGCCATTACGACCTACGGCGATGCGGAATATGCATCCGATTTTGCCCGTAAGATCGAAGCGAAGTACCCCTTTTACAGAGCTGATGATAAACTGCTAAAAACAATCATCCGGGCGAATCCGGGTGTGGTGGTTTGGAAAGACGGCGTAGTGGTGGATATGTATCACCACAAGCATTTGCCTGGATTCGATCAGCTTTCTGCCAAGCATAAATAATACGCAGAGCACCCTTTTTCACAA
>JAEUUR010000179.1 GCA_016787465.1 Saprospiraceae bacterium
GTCGGCGCTACCGGTATATTGTTCGTTGGTGTGGTTGGGCTGCCACCAGGGGCTGTTTGAACTCACTCCATTGTGCGGGTTGGACAGGTCGCGCAAACAGTTGGTCGGATTTACGCCACTTTGCATGACGTCTTCGCCGATTTTCCAGTCGTCGCTGTCGATCATGGCCCCGAAAATATCCGCAAACGATTCGTTCAGTGCGCCGCTTTCGTTTTGATACACGAGGTTGGCTGTTTTTTCCACAACACCGTGGGTCATTTCATGGCCGCCTACGTCGAGGCCGCGAGCCAGGGGTTTGAAGGTGCTGCCACCATTGCCGTACCACATGGCTTCTCCGTTCCAGAACGCATTTTCCATGGAAGAACCGTCTTCATCGGCAACATTGACAAAGGCCAAAATATTGCCTCCAACGCCATCAATCGAGTTGCGGTTGAACTTTGATTTAAAATAATCGAAACTCAGGCCGGCGTTGTAATGCGCGCTGATGGCGGCTTTTTTATTCGTGAAAGTCGTACTTGCCGACACGACGAAGTTGTAATCGAAATTGTTGTTTTGAGGGGAAGTATTGAGCGCATCAAGGGTCACAATTGCGCCTACCGGATCGTTGGGCATCGTGGAAGCGCCTGCATTGAACATGGATTTGCTGGCGTCTTCCATCACAACTTGCGAGCCAACCTGCCAGCCTCCGTTGGGAAAAGAACGGTTGATGTTGAACAAATCCTGTCCCTGAATCGTAACGGGGCCGTCAACCGAAACCTTGTCAACCGCGGGTGGCTCGGTGTTTTCGTTGTGTGCCTGGGTGCACGCGCTTGATGCGTGCCGGTGACCGGTCAGGTTACAGGTATTGTCGTAATGGTTGAGGATAGCCCCGGTTTGTGCGTCGATAAAGTATACCAGGCGGCTCAGGATTGAAGGGTGAGCCACGACATGCCATACCAGACGTTCGTTGTTCAGATCGTCGTTTACATGGTAAATGACCAATTCAGCAGAAAACGGCGGGCCATCGATCAGGCGCAGGTCATCATCCGTCCAGGTTGTTTTTACCGTTTGTTGTCCGAGTGCTGCGATTACAGCGGCCTGAGCCTGTGCTCCATCCAAGGCTGGGGTCGTAGAGGCGAGTTTTGGTGTTGGAAAGTAACGCCCATTTACCCGGTCGAAGGCGCCGTTTCTGGAGTGTGCGATCAGTTCGCCACCCCAAACCGGAATGCCCTGAAAATATTGATCCATGCGCACATGGTGATTTCCTTGTTCGTCTACTTGTACATTTCTTACTACAAATTCATCAGCAGGGGTTTGCAGGCCTTGAGGCTCCAGGCTTGCCAGATAGGCTACGGCAATCATGGCCGCTGTTTGTTGTTCGGCATTTGAAACCGATGCCGGTGTTTGGCCTTCGATCAGAATAGGAAGTCCGTTTTCTCCGTGGGTAATCGTCAGGTTGACAACAGGCGCTTTACCTGTAAACTGCCCAATGGGCCGGCGTTTTTCCGTGGGAAGGTTAAAGGGGTTTTCTGCTGCTGGCACAGCGCTTTTGCCAGGCCAGTTCAGGCTTGGTTTTTCAGACGGTTTGCCGGTTTTAAACTGAGGCGCCGGTTTGCCATGTTGGGCGAAAATGGCGCCCGAAATGGTCGAAACCACCAGAAGGAGCAGGATTTTTTTCATGATAAATCAGTTTTTGTTGTGTGTTTGCGCAAGCGGCAGGGGCCTATGTTGACGCGAAAATAATGGAAAAGTTGCGGGCGGGGTTGTAAAAAAGGCTTACTCCTGCCAATACACCCTTTTTACGCGTTCAGAAATATTGGTAAATACTTCATAAGGAATGGTTTGTAAGCAAGCGGCTAATGCTGTCACCGACGGGTTGTCGCCAAAAATCATCACCTCGTCGCCTTCCTGAACATCGGGGATATGACTTACATCGATCATAGTCATATCCATGCATACATTGCCAATGGTAGGCGCTTTTTGCCCGCGGATCAGCACTTCATACCGTCCGCCGCCTGCCAAGCGCAGGAAACCATCGGCGTAACCAATGCTGATGGTGGCAATTCGAACCGGGTGGTCGAGGATGCCGCTGTTTCGGTTATAACCCACGGAGTCGCCGGCCGATACCTGTTTCACCTGACTGACGGTCGCTTTAAGTACGTTCACCGTTCGTAAATCAGGTTGCACGTTTGCACCGCCAATTCCGTACAATCCAATTCCAAGCCGCACCATATCGAAGTGGTATTCAGGGAAACGCTCGATACCGCCGGTATTGCAAATGTGGCGCAACGGCGCATACCCGATTGCTGTTTGTATAGCGGCATAGATTTCAGAAAACGTAGACGCCTGCTGGTGTGTGAATGCATCGTGCAGGTGGTTGTCGCCGGCTGAAAGGTGCGAAAACACCGATTGTACCTGTAAATTAGGATAGGTTTTGAGCAGGGCAATGAGGAGTTCAATGTCGTTTTTATCAAAACCCAAGCGGTGCATGCCCGTATCGATTTTCAGGTGGATCGACATGGCTTTTTCGTGCCCGGCGTATTCGATCAACTCCTTGAGTACCGACATACAATAAACTTCCGGTTCGAGGCGATAGCGATACATAGCATCGAAACTGGTGCGTTCCGGGTTCAATACCAAAATGGGCAAACGAATTCCTGCCTGCCGGAGGGCAATACCTTCGTCGGCATAGGCAACGCCGAAATAATCGACCCGGTGGAATTCCAATAATTTGGCAACTTCTGCTGAACCCGATCCATACCCTTCTGCTTTTACCATCACCATCATTTTAGCGCCTGGGCGCAACATTCTGGTATATACGTTCAGGTTGTGTACCAGGGCGCTGAGGTTCACCTCCAATACCGTTTTATGGGCTTTTTGTTCAAGACGCCGTGCAATTTTTTCAAATTCAAAAGGTCGGGCGCCTTTGAGCAGAATGGTTTCTTCGTTAAAATCGGTGTTTTGAAGTTGGTGTAAAAAACTACCGGTATCTGGAAAAAACTGTGCTTGCAGGGAATCGGGTAAAAGGGCCTGCAGTTTCACAATATCCTGGCCAATACCAATAAGCCTTGAAACATGGTTGGCCCGGATCGATTCGGCAACCAGCCGCCACAGATCGGCGCCGGGCATACCGCTCTGGAGGATGTCGGAAAGCACCAGCGTTAGCCGGCCATTTCTTGCTTGTTGCCGGGCAAACTGCAAAGCGATACGGAGCGATGCCAGGTCGTTGTTGTAAAAGTCATTTACCAGGGTGCAGTGTTGGATGCCATCTTTGAGCTCCAACCGCATTTCAACGGGCTCCAGCCTCCGCAGGCGTTCCTCCGTATCCTCCGCTGCGATACCCAGCACTTGCATGACGGCACGGCAAAGCCCGGCATTTTCAGCAGCCCAGGGCGTATTCATCGGGGTGTTTGTAACGGGCTGAGGAGCAATGACACGACCTGAAAAGTTATTCGACACGTATTTTTTATCACAAATCAGCCATTCGACCCCGCCAAACAATTTCATTTTTTCGGCAAGCTTATGCGCTTCCGAAGCAAATCCCTCCTGGTGCGCAGGGCCCAGGTTTGTGAACACGCCAATGGTAGGGCGGATGATACGCTCCAGGCGTTCCATTTCACCAGGCTCGGAGATGCCAGCTTCAAAAATGGCTAACGTATGGTGTTCGTTCATTTGCCAAATGGAAAGCGGAACACCAACCTGTGAATTATAACTTTTAGGACTTCTGACAATATTAAAATCTTGCGCGAGTACTTGCCACAACCATTCTTTTACCACTGTTTTACCATTGCTGCCTGTAATACCGATTACCGGAATATTAAAACGGGCACGGTGGTAAGCGGCCAGGTTTTGTAACGCGTCGAGGGTGTCATCCACCAGTAGAACATTGGCTTCAGGTATTCCATCCAGCCGTATTTTTTTGCTAACGATAAACTGGCGAACACCGTGGTTATAAAGATCTGCGATATACTGGTGCCCGTCGTGCCGTTTGCCTTTGAGGGCAAAAAACAGAGAAACGGCAGGCGCAACTACCTGGCGGCTGTCGATCAGCAAGTGCTCTGTGCGCATATTCAAATCACTGGCTTGCAGGAACCTTGCAGAGAGTATATGCTGGATGTCGGAAATGGTATAACCCAATGGTGGAGCTTTATCGCGCCTTTTAGTCAGGAGCTCGATCAATCGTGATGCAAATGTCGGAGTTTCATGTTTAATATCACCTCGACAAGTGGCGTAAAATCAGGAATAAAAACCTCAAAACTCAAAATTCACCTTATATATTTGCCGGCTATGGAATTTATTGTTTACGGACCCGACGCATTGCCCAGCCTCATGAACCACGTTCTCGACGCTTTGAACGGCCGCCGCAAAGTGGCGGTATATGGTGAAATGGGCGCCGGAAAAACCACATTTATCTCTGCGCTTTGCCGGCACCTGGGGGTTAAAGATACCCCTTCGAGCCCAACTTATTCCATCATCAACACGTATGCGTACGAAGGCCCAAACAGGCAAACGACGCATTTCCACCACCTTGATCTTTACCGTTTGCGCCAACCACAGGAGGCATTCGATATTGGTATTCAGGAATTGCTGGAAGATGATACCTATTGTTTTATCGAATGGCCCGATTTGATTGAAGCCCTGCTCCCTCCGGACGTAGCAAGAATCACGATCGAAGTCACCGGCCCTACAACCAGAAAAGTGCTGGTGAAGTAGTCTGTCGAAGTTATACTTCGCGCTGTTTGGTTGTGAAAACAGCCGGGGCCAAAGCATTGATTTACAGCGCTCTGTACGACAGGTTGCGTTCAAAACCACTTTGCGTTGACTATATTTGTACGAACTTGCTAGGGGATAAGGGGTTTTTCTTCATTTTTGCATCCGGCAAATTTTAACACCACCCTGATTTTTTCTTGCATGCGCCAGAAACAACCTGTCCCTACCATTGATCAATTTCACCCCTGGCGTGTGTCGTTATGGTTGATCCTATTGGGTGGAATGCTGTTTTTATGGCCCTCCTGCCTTGATCGGTACCTGGCGCCTCGCTTTTTCTTTCTGTCGCTGGCTTTGCTTGTTTCACTTTGGTTCCTTCGCGATGAGCTTAAAAAGCAGGTGGGTTGGCCGCTTCACCTATTTGACACGCTTTTGCTGGGTTGGTATGGATGGAATCTTTTATCAATATCATGGTCGCTCAGCTTCTCGGAAGGCATTTTTTATGCACAAAAAACCTTGCTGCTCTTCGCTGTTTATTGGTTTGTCAGGCATGCGCTTCAACAGGATGCCACGCAGATGGAACAAACTTTCAAGCAGGTTTTTACGGTCCTGACCTGGGTGTTTTGTGGAGTTTTGGCGATTCAGCTGAGCCTTGCATGGTGGAATTCGGGCATCGACAACGAGCAACTGTACGATACCGTTTCCGGGCTTTCGGGGAATAAAAACCTGGCTTCTGCCTTTTTGTTTTTTCTGCTTGCTTTTCAGGTCATGTTTTTCACAAACGGCGCCCTTACCATCCGCAGATGGGCGCCCGTAGGTATGCTCCTGGCGTTGATCCTGTTATTACAAGTCCGAACGGTTTATCTGGCTTTTGGCGCATTTGCCATGCTGTACACATTTGGCAGGGCCGCCATCGAGCCAGCTTTCAAGCAGGTTGTTATACGAAAACTCTTGCCGGCTGGTATTGCGCTCTTGGTAATCGGTGCAGCGTTGGCGGCATGGAAAGGCAGTGGTTCCTCCCTCGTACAACGACTCAACCCGCTTACTTACCTGGAAAGTCAAACGGCCAATGAACGGCGTTTTGTGTGGTATAAAACGGATTTGCTGAATAAAGAACACCCGATATTGGGCGTTGGGAACGGCAGTTGGAAGTTCTGGTTTCCGTCCAAAGGATTGGAGGGTGGCTATCGCATGGAAGAAAAAAATGTGGTGTTCACGCGCGCGCACAACGACTATCTGGAGGTGCAGGCCGAAATGGGTTGGGTAGGTGTATTGTGGTTTTGCAGTTTATTCGGCCTGGCCTTGTTTTATGGTATCAGCGCAATTCGAAACAAAAACCTAGACCTGGAGCAGCGTCGGCAATGCCTGGCGGCAAGCGCCGCTTTGTTGGGATATTGTGTCATTCAGTTTTTTGACTTCCCACGGGAAAGAATTGAGTTTCAGATCATCCTGGGTTTTTTATTTGCCTGGCTGGTGCATTTTGGCGCAAGAACCGGGGTTCGTCTGGTCGCACCAAAGGTTGCGATGATAACTATAATTGGCTTCGGCCTGTTATTCAACCTGCTGATCGGGTGGAACAGGATGAACGGTGAAATACACACGATCAAGTTATTGACTGCGCAAAACAAGGGCAATTGGCGCGTGCTCACCCAGGAGTCGCAAGCCGCGGAGAACCTGTTTTACGAATACACCGATGTCGCCGTTCCGATCGCCTGGCATGAAGGCATCGGTTGGTACCAGCAAAGACAAATGGATAAAGCAGTTTCTGCCTTTGAAAAAGCGTACAAACTCAATCCCTGGAGCTTTCAGGTGATGAACAATTACGCTTCTGCCCTGGTGCAAACCAACCGCCTCAGGGAAGCAATTGCCATGTACGAACTAACGGTTCAAATAAATCCCAGTTTCGACGACGGTAAATTTAACCTGGCATATGTGCATGAACAGTTGGGCGAATACGACCAGGCGCTTCGTTGGGTCAACAGCATCGATACCATCGCTAACCCTGGAAATCAACAAGACCGCGACGCCAACCGCAGAACACTGGCTAAACAGACCGAATTTAAAAAAACACTACTTGAAAAAATGAAATAAAGCATTTGAACGGCAACCTTCCGCCCGCCCGGATGTTTCAATAAAAATTGAAAAATGTCTTTGGATACCATTAAACAGCCAATCACCCAGGAACTGGACGTCTTTGAAGGCCGGTTTCGCGATGCTGTGCGGAGCCATGTGCCGCTGCTCGACAAGGTGACATGGTACATTGTTCAACGCAAAGGCAAACAGGTGCGGCCGATGATTGTTTTGCTCAGCGCCAAAATATTCGGGCCCATCAACGAAGCATCCTACACCGCCGCCGCACTTGTGGAGTTGATCCATACCGCCACCCTGGTACACGACGACGTAGTAGATGACGCCAATGTGCGTCGCGGATTTTTTTCCATCAACGCGCTTTGGAAAAACAAAATCGCCGTCCTCGTCGGCGATTTTTTATTGTCCCAGGCCTTGCTGCTTACTGTAAAAAACAAACAGTACAAGATGCTCGAAGTGCTGAACAACGCGGTAAAAGAAATGGCTGAAGGCGAGCTGCTGCAAATGGAAAAAGCCCGCCGGCTCGACATTAAAGAAGAAGTTTATTTCGATATTATCCGGCAAAAAACGGCCTCCCTCATCGCGGCTGCTTGTTGTGCAGGCGCCGTGAGTACCGTTGATGGAAATGAAGAGTTGGAAAATAAAATGCGCCTGTTCGGAGAAAAAACCGGCATGGCGTTCCAAATTCGCGATGATTTGTTCGATTTCGGCGACGACGATGTAGGCAAACCGCTTGGTATCGATATTAAGGAGAAAAAAATGACCCTGCCGCTTATCCACGCCCTGTCGCAAGCCTCCTGGTCGGAGAAAAGAAGAATCATCAACATCGTGAAAAACGAAAGCCACCGCAATGAAAAAGTAGCGGAAGTGATTCAGTTTGTTCGCCAAAGCGGAGGTATCGAGTACACACGGCAGGCCATGTATCGCTACCGCCAGGAAGCATTTGATATCCTCGATACTTTTCCGGATTCGCCAGCCAGGGAGTCTTTACGTGAGTTGTTGATTTATGTGACTGAGCGGAAGAAGTAAAGACAATTTCAATTACAAGTATCTGCGCCGATGCAATTTGTATGCAGGCATTTCCCACCTCTCCATCATGATGCTTGTATACTTGAGCAAACCTTTAAACACTTTTCGGAAACGTTCTGGGCGCAATACCGATTTTCTACAATAAATGGTGTCGGCATCGGGCGAATAATTATTAAACTGTTCTAGGTTTTTGGAAATTAGTATATTGCTACTTATATTTGTAACCATATGTTAATCTTTAAACCTTTACAATCATGAAACCACATCAACGCATCAACGCATCAACGCATCAACGTTTAATCTGCAACTAAAAAATTGGGCATTAAAATTGGCTTTCCTTTTATTAGCTTTACCTTATCTTCCTGCCCAATCAACCGAACCATGCGGGACAACCAACCCACCAGCTTTTCCTCCCGTGGCGATTTCGGCAGACTGTTTCTCCCCGCTTACCCCTGAAGACATTTACGAAGATTGTATTCCTGTTTACGTAAATGTAAACGCCCACGTTTTTGTAGATACCGACTGTGGAGGCGGCGTACAATTCCTAGGCACATCACAAAACGAATCTTACGCCTGGGTTGAAAATTATATCAATCAGTGCAACTATGCCTTGATCAATAATCCGGTTCAATGGCATTCCAACCAGCCTGCTGCTTGTATGCCATTCCGATGGGTGCTGCGCGGCGTTTATATGCATTGTTTAACCTCGAGCAGTTACTCAAATGCCGGGAGTTATTTAACCAACACCGGAAGCGAACTAAATACATTTTTTACAATAAGCCCCGCCTCCGGCACTTCATGGGGCGGGCATATAGTGGTTGAAGAACCTTATATCAGCGTTTTTAATCATGAAATGGGGCATGAGTATGGATTAGCACATTCCCATGTCGAGAATGATTTTCCATCCGGCCATTGCGACGACACTGATCCTCATCTTCAAATTTGGGACAAGGATTGCGACGGAATCCTGGAAGATAAACAATTTGGAACCGCTTTGGATGAAGTTGATTTTATCTGTTGGACATACATCACGAATGATCCATTGTCGGGCCCGGGTGGTGAGACGGACAAAAACTTCAACAGTGTTCATGATTGTCAGGAGATAACTCCATGTACCGTCAGCCCTTGTTGCGATTGGGACGCCATTAACAACAACATTATGGCTTACAATGCCTTCCAGTCGGCATTCACGCCCTGCCAATCATTAAGAATGCTGGAGATTGCGCATGAAAATCCGAATCGTTGTAAATTCGTAGAAGCTGTTGGCCCCGCATGCCCTCCTCCTTCCGCTTTTATTACACAAACTGCTCGCGACGGCGCCAATATCAACGAATATTGTACCGAATCGTTGGTGCTTTCTGCATGTTTCAATGAATCGGCTTATAAATGCGATATCATGTTGAAAGGCAGCCAGGCGCTTGTGTATTCAACAGGTTGGCTAAACGAACCTGCAAATGACATCAAATTCACCACCGATCCAGTGCAGATTCAACTTACCGGCCAAAACTTGCTTGTTTTAAGCCCAAATACTGAATATGTGGCCACTGTTTTTGTTGAGAACTCCTGCAATGATCAGGATTCCTATACATTCGAATTTACGACGCCGGTTATTTCAAATTGCAGTTCGGTAGTTGATCCCGGATCTACCGGTACTCCGTTGAGCCTTATTGTGAATCCCAATCCTGCTACGGGAAGCGTTCAAATTTCCTTTGATGCAAACAATAACGAAGTGTTTGTCATCAGCGCGCATAACTTGTTAACCGGCGTTCCTACCACACTTGAAAACAGTTTTTCCGCCGTTTCAGGCGCCAATAACTTAAGTCTCGGAGTAAGCGGATTGCCCACCGGCAACTACTTGTTGAAAGTACAAAGCAGCCAGAAGCTGTTTCATGGTCAATTTATTAAATTTTAACGCCATGAAAACCAGACTTTTTGTATTGCTTTGCTTGCTTGCAGTTATTGATTTATCGGCTCAGACGCCAATGTTCGAAACCAAAATTTACGTCAAAGACGCCGTTGGGAACAGAGATTCTGTTACCATCGGGTATGACCTGAACGACATATTGTTTGATACGGCTCAGTTTCATGAAATTATCGACAATTCGCCGTTTGACAGCGTGCTGGAAATTAGAATTGAGCGTCGCGCATGGGAAAATGTTTTTAATGCGCCATCCTTGGTTACGGACATGTACAAACGGCTCATTACCGGCGCCGAAACGGCCTCCAACGCCTCATGGTGTACCCTGGGCGGTAGTTGTGTGTTATTCATCCATGCAAAATATAAACCCGTCACCTTGTCTTGGGATAGAAGTGTTTTCGACCCGGAACACTGTCGGGAAAATGCCTTTTTTACACCAGATCGTTTTGCGCACATGAGCGATCCTCCCTGGGTTTGGCTTGCGCCTGATAATCCAAAGGTTTTTGTTTGCGCTTCCAAAGCGGATTCGATGGTGTACACGTTAAATAAATACATGTATTTCCCCCCCGATCCAGAACAAACGCCTTTTTTACCTTATTTGGCAGTCAAGGAAATAGAAGGATCCGTACCAGATACCATTGTCGGTATTAACCTGGAATTTCCTTTTGGCAGTACATTCAGTCCTTGCTACCTGGTAAATGGGGCTGCATCTCTGGATGCTAATTATAAAGGTTTTGAAGTGTTTCCAAATCCTGTTTCCGAAGACTTTACAATAGAGAACCTGCACGGCGAAGACATACGCCAAATCCAGGTTTTCGATGCGATGGGGAGTTTGGTTTGGGAAAAAAGGCCGGAGCCCGGTTTTGCAGAAGGGAAAAGATTTTCTTCTAAAAATCTGCCACCGGGAATCAATTTTGTAACAGTTTGGTGGGGAAATGGCCTTCGTTCCACGAAAAAGATTATTAAACATCCGTAAAGTCTTCCATTAGCGCTCTTGAGTGGGGCATTCTGTAAAAATCTTTTTAACAGAATGCCCACTCTTTAAATGCCAGGATAATATCGCACCCAAATAGCAAATACCATCGCCACATTGGCCGCAATTCCAATTAAATAGGCGCCGGCCTCCAATTGATTACGCCACCTCACCAGGCAGGAATTTGCAATAGCCAGCCCCAACAAAGGCAAAATGGCTATAAAATACCGGCCCTGCCAATTATGGATGCGTTCCGCGCCAACTTTACACCACAATGCATACATGGTAACGGCAAATCCAACCACATACAATACACTTACGGCGATGAACCGGCCACGTTGCCCTTTTGTCAACGTATTTTTTTCTGAAAACAATAACCCGAAAATGGATACCCATAACAACCCGATCCAATAACCGGGCAGGTAGTTTTTTTCCCATCCAAATTTTCCGGTAAGATGCGCCGCCATTGAAGGAACGGCTTCCACCATGGAATGAACCATCGTAGATAAAAAATTGAACGGGTGCGCCAGAATATATTGGATTTGGCGGGTTGGGTCAACGCCTGAGTTCAACGTTTGTGTGTCGCGGTAACCCGGATCGTATTGATCGTAAGGAATAAACCAATTCGCTGCCGTAAGGCCCCAGCCGATGGCAAATATCAAACCGACACCAGTCAAAACAGTCACCTGCCTGCGCGTATAAGCGTGGGTGTACATGAGCAGCGACAGCGGCAAGGTGATGATTTTATAAGCGGAAATCAACCCGATCACCACCGTTTGTTTAAAAAACCGGAAAGAGGAAGTGGGGGCGACCAGAGAAGCCGCCAAAAACCACCAACACAACCCGTTGGTGAGTACATCAGCGCTTGCCGAGGCTGCTATTACGAGTGAGGCCGGAAGCAATGCGAAAAATAATACAGACCGGCTGCCCAACGGAAGCAGGCGCACCGAAGCGAAAACCAACATCAACCATACCAGTAAGTTGGCCAGTCGCGCGGCATACAGGCATTGCAAAGGCGAAGCTCCCAACAACCTGACCGCCGCAATGGCCGCCGCCTGCGGCGTATAAGCAGCCGGTATATATATCGCCGTATTTGCAAAATCAGTGAAACGCCGTTGTTGCTCAAGAGGGGGCTGATTCCACATGCGTTTGAACAGCCCGGCGTTTAAATGTGCATTTTCCTTCAAACGGAGGTAAATAAACGAATCGCAAACGGCGCCGGCCTGCTGAGGCAAATCACCGCCCAGTCGGCTCCCGGTAGTTTCCGGGAAGAAACGGCCTTCACTGATCTGGTAGGCGCGCAAAAAATGGTTGGATTCGTCGGGCGCCTGAAAAGGAGGAACCAAACACACATAGATTAACCCGAAAACCAACATAACCGGAATCAACCAGCGCTCCAAATGTTCGACCATTCCGGATATCAGGTGCTTCACCTGGCTACCACAAACTTTCGCGTCCCCCAAACTTTACCATTGCTGCGGGCATAGGCGACGTAAATTCCAGGCGGCATTTGCTCAATGGGTAAAGAGGCTTCGTGTTTACCAAAACCTTTGAAAGATTGACTCCACACCGTTTTGCCGCTCAAATCCGCGACAAAAGCCTGTGCTTCCTGTTTGGATTTCATATTTTCCAAACTTAAAACAGCATGGTCGAACACAAGACCGGGCGTAACAGTCAGCGTTGGCGCGGCTACGCCGCCGGGGCTGAACGTCGAGGAGTTCTCACCGATTCGCAATGAATCGAGCGGAAAGCTCATGATGCTGCGGGCATGGGTGCCTGCAATCAGCGTTTTTTTGCTCAGGTTCATATCCAGGTCGTACACCGGGACGAAAGGCATGCCTTCTCCCAGGCGGTCCCAGTGTTGACCGCCGTTGGTAGTCACATACACACCGCCATCCGTTGCGGCGAATAAAACAGAATCCTGATGGCCGGGTAAAATTTGAAGGTCGTTGATGGCCAGGTTGGGTAAATCACCGTCGATGGCGGTCCAGGTTGAGCCGTTGTTGTCGGAGCGATGCAGGTGCGGCGTGAAATCATTGTCGCGGTAGCCCGTATGCGCCACAAATATCCGTTCCGGATTGCTGGTAGATGCTTTTACCGACGAAACGTAACGGTCGGGTAAACCTGCGCTGATATTAACGGCATCGGAGTTATTGGGGTTAACCCTCCAGACATTGCCGTCGGTAGTGCCAACGACGACCACATCCGGATCGAGCGGACTCTCATCGAGGGTACTGATGGTATGGAAACGTGGGGCGAAAACAATACCATCGGTAAGGTCGTCGGTAACGGGCTCCCAGTAAGGCATATGGCCGATGCCACGATACAAGCGATAAGTACCTGTGTACATGTAATCGCTGTTATGTTTGCTCAGGATATACTGCATATCCCAATGGCGCCGGTCGCCGGGTTCGATACCCTGGGTAGCGTCGTCGAAAAAACCGCCGTTGTCGGTCGTGCCACGGATAGCGCCGTTTTGATATTCATAGTAATAAATGTTCGGGTCGGTGGGGTGAAAAACGGCTTGAAAACCATCGCCGCCGAAAAGATGCACCCAATTTTCGAGGTTGGATGAATTGCCGGCTATGGTACCGTTGTCCTGTGCGCCGCCGTAATACCATTCGGATTGATGGGGGTTGAAAGCAACGCGGTAGAATTGAGTAGTAGGGATAAATTCGTTTCTGAACCAGGTTGCGCCGTTGTCGTTGCTTCGGTACAAACCGCCATCGGTGCCGAGCAAAATTTCATCTTCGCTAAGGAATGCCAGATCGTGGTGGTCGGCGTGAATACCTTGCGACCATCCGGCGCCTTCAAACCAGGAATTACCGCCGTCGAGCGAGCGGTAGGAGATAACGCCAAGCAGCCACCAGTCGTTTGCATTAAACGGGTTGATGCGCACTTTTCCGAAGTACCAGGCAAATCCGCCCTGGAAGCCATAATCAAGGCCATTGCATTGTTTTTGAACCCAGGATTGGCCGCCGTTGGTGGTTTCAAAAAGGCCTAAGAAATCCAGGTTGGTGCCGCAATAGGAAGCAATGACGTGCTGATCGTTGCTGGGATCGATGGCCAACCCGATCCGGCACTGAGCGCCCATTGGCAGGCCGTTGCTGAGCATGTTCCAGGTTTGTCCGCCGTCGGTAGTTTTCCAGATGCGGGCATTTTCTCCCGATACAAGGCTTTCGTGGTTGTTGCGGATCCGATCCCAGGCTGCTGCATACAATACATTTGGGTTGGTAGGCGAAACCACCATATCGATGATACCGGCCTGATCGGAAATGAACAGCGATTCGGTCCAGGTATTCCCAACGAGGCCTTTTTTGTATAATCCGCGTTGGTTGTTTCTTTCAAAAGGCAGGCCCATGGTAGCGGCGTACATTTTGAGTGAGCCGCCAGGGTTAACGATCAATTCTGAAATGATGCGCTGGCTTTCCAAACCGATCTGAGTCCAGGTTTCGCCATCGTCGCTGCTTTGCCAAACGCCATTTCCAATGAATGGATAGGCGCTGATGTTGGGGTCGCCGGTGCCGATATAAACGCGTTCAGGGTGATCGGGATCGATAGCGATATCACCGATAGAAAGGAAGTTGTTTTGGTCGAAGATTGGTTTCCAGGTTAAACCTCCGTCGGTTGTTTTCCAGGCGCCGCCACCGGAATAACCGATGTAAATGATGTCTTTATTGAATGGATGTACCGCGATGGTATTGATGCGGGCGCCTATGTTGGCAGGGCCTTGCAGCGTCCAGGGAGCATAAATACCTTCGTTTCCTCCGCGCGGGCGCGCTACCGCGTCGAGCGCACGGGCTTCCATCAAAGCCTGTTCGTAAGCGCGGATGTTGGGTTTAAAATCCGGGTATTCGCGCATGGCGTAGAATGCTTCCATTGGGCGCAGGCCGGTGTCGCGTGGCTCGTTATTTTCATTTTCAATCACCTGAAACTGCTGAACAGGTTTTTCTTTTAACTTTTTAAGCATAAAGCCTAAAATGCCCAGCACGGCTACGGCCAGGACAATGATATTGCGCGTTGGAAACGGCTGACGGTTATATCGTTGGAACATAAGCAGATTTGGTCGGATGCAGTTGTTGTGTTGCAGGTCGCTAAGATAGACTGTTTTTAGGAATCGCTGGTTTAACGGCGGTTGAAAGTTAGAGTTTTGGCTTAAAATGGCGTATGAATACAGGTGCTTTTACTGAATGAAAAAGCATGTCTGGCCTTGGATACGATCAATTTACACATTCTGTACCGAGTGAATTCATAGGATAAGATTAATTTGTTTCCGGACTCAGCCGACCATTTCACAACTTTACAATTCACACAGGCAGCTCCGCAGGCTTATGTATGTATCTTCGACTGGTTGGGCAGGCCGGTTTATGAAAACATGTTAACGTCTGAAAAATACCATATGCCAACCTCACCTTTGCGCCCGGCGTATATTGGGTGCTGGTAGCGTCAAAAAACAAATGCTTCAAAGTCAGACTCATCATACTACATCACTAAATCCACTATAAACATGAAAAAATTACTTTTCTACCTGCTTTTCGTCTTTGCCGCAACCGCCCTTCAGGCCCAATGCGGATTGCCTCAATCCTCGATCGACCTGCAAGGCAACAACATCCGCGCACGCATCCTGAATGGCGGCGATTTATTTACGGACTTCAACAATGCGCAATTCGAACCCGCCAATAACAACCCGAACGGGGCTTCTACCATTTTTACCGCCGCGTTTTGGATGGGCGGCATTGACCCTGCCGGAAACCTCAAAACCGCAGCAGTGGATTATCGGAGCTCCGGTAATGGTGACTATTCCGCCGGGCCGTTGTCAGAAGACGGTATCACAGATGCATTCACCTGTGCAAACTGGGATAAAATTTTTATCGTGAACGGATCCGACATCAACCAGTTTTTGCAGGATTTACCACTGGATGCCGGCCAGGCGATCATTCAGTACCGAGGTATCATGGGGTGGCCTGCAAGAGGGAATCCATATTTTCAACAAATTTGGGGATTCGATCTGCCATTTAATACAAGTCCGCTAGCGCCATTTTGGGATGCCAATGGAGACGCCATTTATGACCCGTTGGATGGAGATTACCCGGCCGTGGAACTACGCGGTATTCCGTTGTTCGTGCCTGCTCAAATTGTCTGGTGTGTGTTCAACGACCAAAAAGGGGGTAGCCCGCATACCACCTCCAACGGCGACGCCATTCAGGCCGAAATTCAACTCACCGCCTGGGCGTTTAACTGCCCCGACCTGCCCATTCTGAACAACACCATTTACACATCACACAAGATCATCAACCGGGCCACCGAACCGATCGATTCTTTTTACGCGGGCATTTGGATTGATTTTGACCTGGGTTGTTACACAGACGACTATGTCGGTTGCCGACCCGATCACAGCACCATATACGCATACAATGCAGACGTAGTTGACGGAGCGCAAGGCAGCAACTGCAATGGAGTGCCGACGTTCCCCAATCCACCCGTTCAATCGGTTACCTTTTTGAACGAGAACCTTGAAGGTACACATATTATGGATCATTTTACCGCATTTGGCGGCACCTCGCCTAATGGAATTCCTCCAGTCTCGTACTACAATAGCCTGAGCGGTTCATGGCCTGATGGAACACCGCTCACCTCCGGTGGCAGCGGCTATGGCGGTTCTACACCCGTTGATTATTTATTCCCCGACGACCCTGCCGAGCCCGGAGGCTGGAGTATGTGTACGGCCAATTTGCCTTTATCCGACATGCGGGTGATCGGCTCTCAAAAATTCGGCACCCTGTTTCCAGGCCAGGTGGCGGAATTGGTAACGGCATGGTCGGTGCATCAAAACCCCGATCTGCCATGTGGTATCGGAAATACACTGCCTGATGTGGACGATTTGATCTTTTTGCACGCTTCCGGCTACGAATCCGTTTGTTCGCCGATCACTACGGCTCCCATTTACCCTTCCGACAGCCTCGACCTGTTTCCAAACCCAACGGCCGCAACGGCTACACTGCGTTACGGTTCAATTCCCGTGGAGGAAATCCGGGTTTTCGATCCATCAGGAAAATGGCTGCAAACCATCGAGGTTTCTGAAAAGGAACAAACCGAAATCAACTTAAAAAACCTGCCGGCAGGCTTGTACATCCTCCGGATTCTAACCGACCAAGGCACGCTGACTAAAGAACTGGCAATAGCGAGGTAGTGGTGTTTTTATTGGAAATTGAAGAAATTAGGGAAATTGAAGAAATTGGGACATAGTTTGGCTTTGAATTCGAAGTCAATTTCCTAAATTTCCAATTTCTAATTTCCCTAATTTCCAATTTCCCTAATTTCCCTTCAATGATCAAAAACATCATATTCGACTTCGGTAATGTGCTTTTCGACCTTGACCTTCCTGCTACGGAAAGAAAAATGCGCCTGTTTTTAGGCGACAGTTTTGAGCCGGCCGTTCAACAGCTCAGGCACGACCGGGTGTTCGAATTATATGAGACCGGAGGCTTGAGTACCGAAGAATTTATTGAGCGCCTTCGTTTTGCCGGTAGCCCGGTACTTACCACCGATCAGGTAACCGATGCCTGGCATGCCATTTTTATCGGCATGCCGGCCGCCCGGTTCGAGTGGCTGTTGCGATTACGACAACTATACAAGGTTTTTTTACTCAGCAACATCAACGACTTGCACGCGCGCTGGATTGATGAGTATATGCTGCGTGAATACGCGTTGGAAGGGTATGAAAACCGGTATTTCGATGGCGTGTATTTTTCCCATTTAATCCGCCTGCGAAAGCCAGATCCCACCATTTATGAGTATGTGCTGGCCGATGCAGAAATTCTGCCCGACGAAACATTGTTTTTCGACGACCTCGAAGTGAACATCAGCAGCGCCCGAAATCTGGGCATACACGCTTACCTGCATACACCCGGCGCTGAAATCATCGACCATTGCAACCGCGTTTTATCCGATTTTACGACCGGTCAAATACCTTCCCGCCAATAATTTATATGCCTTACTTTTGCGTCAAATTGAAAGGTATGACCGCAACTAGTAATGGGAAAGGCAAAAAAATGAACCGCGAAACGATCTTGTTGATTGCCGTGGCATTGGTCGGTTTGACCGGACTTGCTTTTTTGCAGTTCGCGGGTAAGAACAAAGTAAAATCAGATCAAAAGTCGCTGCTTCAAGCGGAAGGACAACAACAAAAAATTGATGCCCAGGCTTCGGCCCCGATTCAGCGCATTCCCGGTGAATTGTTGCGCACCAGCGAATACCCGGAAGCCGGCCGGCCATTTAAATTTTTCATGAGCAAATCCAGCCAGGGCCCGGTTTATTCCCTTGATTTTGGAGACGGCGGCAAACGAAAAGAATTTAAAGACGGTTATGTGACTCATATTTTTAACCGACCAGGCCCATGTGTTGTCACCCTATTTGCCGAATACGAAGGCCAATTGGTGCAGCTCGACACCATGCGCAAAGTAGTGGCCAAAGAAAAAATTGTGGTTCCGGTAGGGCCGGCAGTCGATTTTTAGGCTAGTTTTACGCAATCCTGAGCCAAAAATGCTTTTTAAATTTTATAACACATTGAAAATCAATAAATCCTGATATAAATTTTCCACTATGAAAAAAATCGGAATCCTTCACGGGAAAGAAACCTCCTTCCCAGAAGCCTTCGTAGCTCGTGTGAACGCAAAAAACGTAAAAGGGGTACAGGCCGAACCAACGCTTGTTGACGAGCTCATGCAGGGCAATCCCACGCCTTATGCCGTCATGATCGACCGGATCAGTCAGGATGTGCCATTTTACAGGGCCTATTTGAAAAATGCAGCATTGAACGGAACGGCCGTACTCAACAACCCTTTCTGGTGGAGTGCCGATGAAAAGTTTTTTAACAATTGCCTTTCCACTAAAATCGGGGTTCCGGTACCGCGTACTATTTTGCTCCCATCCAAAGAAATGCCACCGGATACCAGCGGCCAGAGTTTCCGCAACCTGAAATATCCTTTGGATTGGGAAAGCATGCTCGATTACCTGGGCGGGTTTCCATTGTTCATGAAACCACATGCTGGCGGAGGCTGGAAAAGCGTGTACAAAGTGCACAATTTCGACGAGTTTTTTAACGCCTATAACGAAACCAATACCCTCGTGATGCTGTTGCAGGAAGCCATCGAGTTCGATTCTTACTTCCGTTGCTATTGCCTGGGCGGCAAATACGTCCGTATCATGGATTATGAGCCACGCAATCCGCATCACCTCCGTTATGTGGCCGATCACAAAGTGTCGAAAGAACAGCGCCAATATATGCACGACCTGGTGCTGCGCATCAACCATGCCTTGGGGTACGATTTTAACACCGTAGAATTTGCCATTCGCGACGGTATTCCGTACGCAATCGACTTTTGCAACCCGGCGCCTGACGCTGACGTTAATTCAGTGGGCGAAGAAAACTTTGAATGGGTAGTTGAAAACGCGGCGAACATGGCTATCGAAAAAGCCCTGGCACATAAGGACGGCGGCAATAACCTGACCTGGGGTACGTTTATAAATGATTCAGTAGCCGGTAAAATGCCTACGGAGCCAGCTGCAAAAAGCAGCGGAAAAGCTTCTAAGGCCAAAAAATAATTAATCCGTGACCGTAGCGTGTTAAAATACACTTACGTTGTTCACGCTTCTCACGCCCTAAGCATTTAGCCGGGTGTGTTTCTTGCCCGCGGGTTCAAGGCGCCTGCGGGCTTTTTTTGTCTGTGCCGTTAACAGATTATCAATGTAAAATAAATTTTAATCCGTCTCGTTGAAAGGTTACCCAAGTTTTGGAACATCTCCAAAACGATCGATTGTCTTCCAAAAGATTACCAATGAAAAAAACAACCTTTCTACCATTGCTCGGGCTTTTGCTTGTAGCCGCTCTGCTCACCGGTTTTTCAATTCAAAAAGCCCTTACCCGCGATCCAGAAGTCACTTTTAAGGATTTTATCGCACAATTTCCGCAACAACGTCTGCCTTATGCACTCGACGCGGTCAGTTTGCAAAACAACCTGAATTTTTATGTGGCTAAAGTAAACGGTAAAAACACCGATAGTCAGCTTGGACGGCCGTTCGACAAGCTGGATTGGGCCTATTACAAATTCCTGCCTCAGCTTGAAAATGAAGCGATGTTCAGCCGCTTGCCACTTCAAGTAGAACCAATAGCGTTGTTTGTAACCAACGAATACCGCGCTGTCATGTACAGCACAAGTCGCGGAGCCCGCTATGGCTACGGAAGCTATTATATTACAGTATTCGACCGTGAAGAAAAGTACATATCCACTAATTTGATCGGCTGTACCAATCCGGAGGATATGATGTCGGCTGATATTACGCCCGATTTACAGGTTGTAACCCACACCTGGAAAGTCAACTGGAAAAATGAATACCAACTTTCCGGCTTACACAACAACCGGGTTGAAGGAATTTCGCCGACAGGTTCCGGTCAAATTGATTTAACCTTTCCGAAACCTATAGAACAACGCTCGCTCAAAAATTTATTGGATCCGGAACCGGTGACATTGCCCGTCGAGCAACCGCAGAGCGTTCGTTCCAAATAAGTCATCCCTGCCACCTCAACCATATTGAATCACCCACTGAGTGAAGTTTAATCACCAGGAGGCGCCTGCCGTATGGGGCTATCAGCCCGAAATACCCCAAAATAGGTATTTTCTCCATGTTTTGCCCAAAATCATTACAATTGTATACCCTAAAAAGGTTAAAATTGACATTTCATTAGGAATTTTTTCTGTTGAGACGACATTTAAGATTTTTTGGCAAGCATTTTGGCATAGGTAGGTTATTCAAGTGATAACAACTTCATAATCAGTCCAAATTCTCTAAACCAACAACCGACCTTCAAGATGAAATACTCAAAATTAATCCCGGCTCTCTTCCTTGCGATCGCAAGCTTCGTTACACTCAACGGACAAAACGCTACGCCATCGTTCCAGGAATTCATTGCGCAGTTCCCTAAGGCTTCACTGCCTTACAGCTTCCAGGCGCAAGACCTTCAAACTCAGATTGAAACCCGCCCGGCGAACAAAGCAAACCGCCTGAGCTGGGAGTTCTACCAATACTTGCCAGAACTGGAGCGCAGCGCTGCTTACAGCAACATGCCGGTTGTTCCTGAACCTGTGGCTGTTTTCGAAACAAAAGAATACACCGCTGTTCTGTACAACCTCGCTCGCGGCCTGGCACGTGGCAACAAATCATACAGCATCACGGTTTACACCAACAAAGGCGAATACATCGGCACACACTTCGTAGCAGGTGTAAATCCAGAAGGCCTGACTTCCGTAACGATCGACGCTACCCTGAGCGCAGAAGTACAAGAGTACAAACTGACCTGGGCAAACGATTACCGCCAGAACGGCCCGATCGGTAATAAAGTAACCGGCCTGACACTTGTTGAAACCGGCAAGTTTTTCCTCGCAACCGAAGGCAACCCCGACCAACTGATCTGGGCTTCTATCAACGCAGGATCAACCGCCAACCTGGCTAAAATGAAATAAATTTCCCCAACCCCGGCAGGGTTGAACGATCCCGGATTTTTTCCTTGTGAAAGAATCCGGGATTTTTGTTTTTGGGGGCAGGGGGAGGGTGTTTTAATTAGGGAAAACCACCATGTCTGTCCGGAGTAGAAACCCGGAATCTGCACAAATTCGCGTCGATTGTATCACAAATCCTTTTTTTCTGGCGTTTAGGGCCTCAAATTCGCCAATGCAATCCTGTTTAGGGATGCAGACATCTCACTTTTCAATCGAAGCATTATGCAACGTTTTAAAACTTATCTATTGTCGGCGCTGGTACTCAGTGTCGCCTTTACCGCCTGTCTGAAAGATAATTTTCTCACCCCTGCTCAAACCGTGGAGGTCGCTTTTGCCGGCCGTGTGATCGACGACAACGGCCAGCCCATCGCAGGCGCCCACGTGCGCGCAGGCGGCGATCTTTCCGTTACAGACGACAATGGCGTGTTTCGCCTCAAAGAACTGCGCCTGGAAGCGCGCAACGCCAAATTGTTCGTCAACAAGATCGGCTATTATGATTTCAGCCGTGCCTATTTCGTGGAAAACGGCTCGTTTCAGAATGTCACCATCCAATTGATGAAAAAAGAACAAACGGCCTCCTTCAATGCCGCTGCCGGCGGGGTGATCGAAGTGCCGGGCGGGCCGAAGCTGATTTTCCCGGCCAACGCCATCTCAACTGAAAACGGACAATCGTACAGCGGCGGCGTGCGCGTGTATGCGCGTTACCTCGATCCAACTGACCCCAACCTCAACCTGTATATGCCCGGCGACCTCCGCGGTATCGACGCCGACGGCCAGGAACGCGCGCTAATGACTTACGGTATGATCGGTGTGGAACTGGAAGGCAACGGTGGCCAGGTGCTTAACATCGCTTCCGGAAGCTCTGTCGAACTGCACATGCCCGTAGCTTCTGCACAGGCGGCTGGCGCTCCCGACCGTATCCCGCTTTGGCACTATGACCTGCAACAAGCCCGCTGGATCGAGGAAGGATTTGTAGAAAAATCGGGCAATGAGTTTATTGGAAAAGTATCGCACTTCTCCTTCTGGAACGTCGATGTGTCGTTCAGCCTGGTCGAACTCAGCGGAAAAGTGTACCTGGGCGATTCCACCAACGCTTTTTCCGGCGCTAAAATCCGACTGACGATGACCTCCGATTCCACATCGGCGTATGCAACCACCGACGCCATGGGGTGTTATAAAGGCGGCGTACCGGCAGGCGAAACCTTCCTTATGGAAATACTGGACGCTTGCGGCGAAGTGATTTTTTCACAAACCATCGGCCCGTTCAATGAAGATACGATGTTGCCTCCTATTGTGCTGACCAGCGCAGGCAGCAATCAGCTCAGCGTTTCCGGTACCCTGCTCGATTGCGACGGCATGCCGGTATCCAACGGCTATGTAAAAGTGAGCGTGGAGAACCTGATACTCACCGCGTTTACCGACAATACCGGCGCTTTCTCCCTTCAGGCTGTACGTTGCGATACGGCTGCCGTGGAAGGCAAAGCCATCGCGTTTGACCTCGATAAACTATTGCAGAGCGACGAACAAACCTTCAACGTGCCACCCGATTCTATCGCCCTGGGCGATATTACCGTGTGCGACACCTTAAACGAGTTTATTATTTACACGCTTGACAATCAGGATTTTGTAAAGGTTGATCCAAGTTGCGGCGTGATTGATAGCTTTGGAATTCATACGTTCATCACCGCGTTTAACGGTCAGGACGTCATCACACTTTCATTTAATAACAACAACCAGACCGGCACTTTCCCGCTCAGCAACTTCTGGGCCGGACAGATCAATGTCGCGCAACCGCCGTCGGGTATTTTCACAACGGTAACCACCGCTCCTGCTAACGTGGGCGATGTAATTGAGGGTGAATTCAGCGGCACTTTCCTTGATTTCTTCGGCGCCCCGCACACGGTACAAGGTACGTATCGCGTGGTGCGCGATTGGTGATACAGGGATTGGAAATTGTAGATTGGAGAAATCCCGAACTTTGGTTAAACACCGAGGTTCGGGATTTTTTACGAGTAAAATTTGATAGGTATTTGTTTTCCTTATTGAGAATGATACTGAATTGAGTCAATCCTTTTGAATTTGATGTCGAAACATTTAGTTTTGCGTCATGAAATTAGAGGTTGAAATCAAAAGTACCAAACCGATGCCGCCGAGGGAAAGAGCCGTGGTAAACCTCCTTTTTACTGCAAGCTGGCTGGATTGCCAAATTTCCAGGAGCCTTCGCCCATTCGGGCTTACCGGGCCTCAATACAACATCCTTCGAATTTTGAATGGAAGCCATCCTACCGGGCTTTCAGTGCTTGAAATAAAAAGCCGGATGCTCGACCGGAGCAGCAACGTGAGCCGCCTGGTGGAAAAACTTCGCCTGGCCGGTTTGTTGGAGCGAATTCCGCACGATTCCGATCGCCGGATGGTGATCGTAACGATTTCTGAAATGGGACAGAAAGTGCTGTCCGATATACAATTACCAACCAATATGGCCGCGAAAGGCACACCTGGAGCTAAAATGTCGGACTCCGAGCTGGAAGAATTGGCCCATTTATTGGATAAGTTTAGGGGGTAAAGGGGGCCATGTCTTTAACATTAGAACTTTATACGCCAGACGACGACACGCGACCCGTGTTCCTGACCGGCAATTTCAACGGCTGGGTAACACGCGACGAGCGCTTTAAAATGATGAAAGTCAAAGAGGGCCAATATGAATATACCTTTGATGAGGTGCCGCCAACCGTGGAAGTTTTTGAATATAAGTATGTGAAAGGAGGCTGGGAAGCTGAAGAATTGGCACAAGACGGTTACCCGCCGGCCAACCGAAAAATGCAGGTACCGAAAGGGAAAGTGCGCGATATTGTGCCTACATGGAAACGCCATACGGCCGGATACGACCCTAAATTTTACCCGGATATTCAAATTCTATCGCGCCGATTTAATGTGCCACAGTTGCGTAGAAGGCGTCGCATATCCGTTTTGCTTCCCTGGGATTACCACCAAACCACCAAACGATACCCGGTATTGTATTTGCAAGACGGGCAAAACCTCTTTGAAGACAGCGCGCCGTTCGGTACCTGGGCTGTCGATAAAAAAATGGCTGCGCTTGCCGGTAAGGGCAAAGGAGATTTGATCGTGGTAGCCATCGACCACGGCGGTCGCGACCGCATCCGGGAATACATGCCCTACACCCACCAAAAATGGGGCGAAGGCCTGGGCATGGATTACGCCCGCTTTCTTGCCGAAACCTTGAAACCTTACATTGACAATCAATTCCGAACGCGCCCCGACCGCGAACATACCGGTATTGGCGGCAGCAGCATGGGCGGCCTGATCAGCATTTATGCCGGATTGTTGTTTCCGGGGGTGTATTCAAAATTTATGATTTTCTCCCCTTCCTTGTGGGCAGCGCCGAAATTGTACTTCGAGCCCGTTCGGTTTTCGCCGTTCTCCGAAACCAAAATTTATCTTTACGCAGGAGGCAAAGAGGGCGCCGGGGTACTAACGAACGTGTACCGTTTCAAAGAGGCGATGGAAAGTAAAGGGTACGACCACCACAAACTCAAAATTCATGTCGCTACAGATCCGGCAGGGCGGCATAACGAGGCGCGCTGGGGGCAGGAATTTCCCAAAGCGGTGGATTGGTTGTATTAGTGATCATCTTGATTTTTTATCGGCAAGCCTGTACTTTTGTTTCATCCTTTTACACAAAACTACTTGATCATGATTGCCAGACTTGTATACTCATTCCTGTTCCTCCTCTCTTTACAATCACGGGCTATCGCCGTTTCCATCGAGCAAGACACCTCTCAACGCGGGGAAATATGGCTGGAAACATTTTCTGACGTTTGCGATCAGATTACCATTTTTAACGGCAGCGGCATCGTAATGTGCGGGGGCGATTCAGGTTCGATTGTGTATCAATGCGAGGTGTGTACGGAACCCAGTTTTGCCCGCCTGTTGAATGGCCCTCAAGTAACAACCAATGTTATTACTACAACGCATTGCTTCTCTCTATTGCTGGCAGGTGGCCATGAGGAATCCGTCACGATTTCAATCAGAATTCCTCCAGGCAATGCCCATTGTCCCAAGCCGGCTCCTATCAGTATTACACTGAACATGAACATACCTAGAACATTTCAAATTGCATACACGCCAAATGGCTGCTGCAATATCATTGAACTCTAAAGGGACATGCTAAAAATTTACCACAACAACCGCTGCTCCAAAAGTCGCTGCGCCCTTCAGGTCGTGGAGGCTTTGGAGCAGCCATTTGAACTCGTGGAATACCTCAAAACACCTCCTTCGGAAGCCGAAATTCGGGAATTATTGGTGTTATTGGGCAAAAAACCGCTGGAATTGATTCGGCAAAAAGAAACACTGTTTCAGGAAAAATTCAAGGGCCAAACCCTCAGCGATGAAGCCTGGATCAAAGTAATGGCTGAAAACCCGGTGCTTATTGAACGCCCGATCGTCGTTGCAAACGGGCGCGCATGGATCGCGCGCGATGAGGAATCGCTGGAGGAAATGCGATTTATTGCCGGTCATTCAAAATGAATTCAGACTTAAATAATAATAGAAAAAACAATCAAGATTCATCGTCTATCATGCAAAATAGAAGGCTAGCCTACGCGCTTGAAGTATTAATGGTTTGTAATTGGCAGAACATTTGAATACATTTGTGAAAAGGAATGTAACCAGATGACAATAAACATACTTGGACAGGGTTATGAATCAAAATCAGAGGATTCTGTTGGAAACCATTTAATTAAGTTTTTTACGGATGAGGATTTTCATTCATTTATAGGAATCTCGGCTTTTGGCAGTCAAGCTGCAATTAGAGGCCTATCCCACTATATTAAAACAGCAAAAAACCACCTGAATAGCGTTACTATTGTTCTAGGTGTTGACCAAAAAGGCACCTCCAAAGAAGCACTAGAGGAATTATTAGACCTTAACATAAATGCCTACGTATTCTATCAACCATCAATTACAATATTTCACCCTAAAATTTATTTGTTTGAAGGAACAGAAAGAGCAGAATTAATAATCGGATCGTCAAATATGACTTCTCAAGGGCTTTTTACAAATATTGAAGCATCAGTACACATTTCAATTGACCAAAACTCTGAAACGGACAAGAAAATAATTAGGCAACTAAAGCAATATTTTGAAGGTGTTTTTAATTTTTCTGACCCCAATCTTAAAAAACTGGACAAAAAATTAATTTTCGAATTGGTAAAAGCTAAAGTTGTTCCAACAGAGGAAGAACGCAAGGCGGTACAAGATAAGGCACAGGAGGCTGAGAGAAGTGAAACAGAAAATTTAATTTCCAAAATTTTTCCAAAACGTTCTATTCCCAAAATACCAAAGGAATTCAAAGGGCTGAAAAAAGCACCGATTAAATCACAATCAGTAACTTCGATCAAAATTGGTAATATCAAGTTCATAGGTGAATTGGTTTGGGAAAGTGGCGCCTTGACGGAAAGAGATTTGAATATTCCAAAAGGCTCAAATACCAATCCAACCGGATCTATGCTTTTTAAAAAAGGGAAAACGACTAATATTGATCAAAGGCATTATTTCAGGGACATCGTTTTTGAACGGCTAAAATGGGAGCGTGATACAAAACCTGTGTCAAGACATCTTGAAAGAGCTATCGCAACCTTTACGATAATTATTGACGGGAAACTTGAGGGTATGTTTAAACTAACTATTACACATAATACCAAGACTGACACCCGATCATATGAACAAAAAAACTCAATGACACAAATAAGTTGGGGGGATGCGAAAAAGATAATTGCTAAAGAAAGTCTAATAGGAAAATCTGCAAGTTTATTCAAGACCAATAGAACTGATCAATTTATCCTGAGTATTCATTAATTACCAGTTATGAAAATGCGTTAATAATTTTTTCTCTACAAATTGTTGGAAGTGGTTAATAAACAATTACCTTTGGACTGAATTAGTCCAAAATGAAATTTGAAAAAACATTCGGAGAGACTATCAGAAATCTTCGCCTAGAGAAGCAATTACCGTTGCGTGAGGTTGCAGAAGCATTAAGCATTGACACATCAATGTTAGGCAAGATTGAGAAGAACAGCCGAAAGCCTACCAAACAACTGATAGAAAAGATTGCGAAGTACTTCAACGTCAGCGACAAAGATTTGTTGATTGCTTTTCTAAGTGACTCAATTGCCTATCAGGTAATGGATGAACAAGATTTTGCAACAGAGGTTTTGAAAGTCGCAGAAAAGAAAGTTAAGTATTTAAAAACCCAAAAAACTTCCTGAACATGAAACTGATTACACAAGCATCTGCAGAGAAATTGAGAGGTGGCTTTTATACTCCTGAAACAATTGCAGAATTTATACTGCGTTGGGGTATAAATGGCAGTACAGATTTTGATATTCTTGAACCAAGCTGCGGAGATGGAGTATTTTTAGAGCAACTTGCCAAATATAACTTCAAGTACGGTTCTATAACTGCAATTGAACTAGATGAAATTGAAGCAGGAAAAGCCAATAAAATAGACCTAGTAAACAAACAAATAATAAATGCAGATTTTCACACTTTTTGTAACAACACACAAAAGCGTTTTGATTTAGTAATAGGAAACCCGCCATACATTCGATATCAATTCTTTGACCGAATCCAACAGGCCGAAGCTGGTGATATTTTTATAAAAGCTGGTTTGACATATTCAAAACTCACGAATGCATGGGTATCATTTGTTGTAGGCTCTTCTTTATTACTCAAGGATCAGGGCGGTAGAATTGGATTTGTATTACCAGCAGAAATTTTGCAAGTTTCTTATGCCCAACAACTTAGAACCTTCATCGCATATTTTTACAACAAAATCAACATAATTTCATTTGAAAAGCTTGTTTTCCCAGATATTCAGCAAGAAGTTGTTTTGCTTTTGTGTGAAAAAAACGATTCAAAAGAACACAACATTGAACATATTGAATTGCGCGACGCAAATGAATTGAAAACACTTGATGTTGCACGTTTAAAAAGTCCTAAAAAGAAAATTGACTTTAAGAGCAACAAATGGACTTTTTACTTTTTGAATCAAGAGGAAATTGATTTTTTGGAAAATATTGCAAAAGACAGAAACATTCCAACTCTTGGAAAATTCGCCAATGTTGAAGTTGGAATCACAACAGGTTCAAACGACTTTTTTACAGTACCTTTAGAAATTGTCGAAGCATATGATTTGCATGATTATGCTAAGCCTATGGTAGGAAGAAGCGTCCAAGTAAACAGTGTAGTTTTTTCGGAAGAAGATTGGAACAAGAACAGAAACTCACAGGCTAGAGCACATTTGCTCACTTTTCCGGACGGTAAAAATCTGAACAGAAAAAATGGGGCAGTAAAATATATTGAATACGGAGAGAGTAAGGGAATACATAAAGGGTACAAAACAGGAATTCGTGACGATTGGTTTGTTGTGCCTTCACTCAAAGTTTCTGATGCATTGTTCATCC